>JAABSZ010000050.1:0-21306 GCA_011390135.1 Desulfobacteraceae bacterium
AACGGGTATCTCGGGATGCGGGGGACCTTTGAGGAGGGAAGGCCCTACAAACAGCATGGCAACTTTGTCAACGGCTTCTACGAGAGCTGGCCCATCATCTATGCGGAAAAGGCATACGGCTTTGCCAAGACGGGCCAGACCATCGTCAACCTCCATGATCTGAAGATCATCCGGCTCTATGTGGATGACGAGCCCCTCTTTCTGCCCACGGCCGATCTCAAGGAGTTCACCCGCACCCTGGATATGAAGACAGGAACCCTGCGCCGGGAGCTGATCTGGCAGATGGCGTCCGGCATCGAGGTCTCGGTCTGCTCCGAGCGGCTTGTCTCCTTTGCCCACCGGCATCTCGCGGCCATCCGGTACGAGGTGAAGCTGTTGAACCGCCCGGCCCCTGTGGTGATCTCATCGGAGATCATCCCCCACCGGACCATCCGGGGCACAGACGGCGATCCGAGACAGACAAGGGTCTTTCGGGAGAAGGTGCTCGATCCGATTGTTGCCATCGAAGAGGAGCAGCGGATCATCCTAGGGTTCCGCACCCAGAACAGCCGGATGTCTCTGGCCTGCGGCATTGACCATCAGATGGAGACCACATCCCCTCTGAACTGGGAACAGGTATCGACTTCCAATGATGGCCGGGTAGTCTTCTCGGTCGAGGCGGAGCCTGATGTTCCTATCCGGCTCACCAAGTGGATCACCTACCACACCTCCCGCAGCACTCCCGCGGAGAACCTCTGCCAGCGGGCAAAGCGAACCCTGGACAGGGCAAAACGGCAGGGGTTTCCCACTGTGCTGGAGACTCAGAAGCGGTTTATGGCCTATTTCTGGCGGACCAGTGATGTGCGGATAGAGGTGGATCATCGGCTTGCGGACCGCACCAGCGAGGAGTGGCAGCAGGCGATCCGCTGGAACCTCTTTCAGCTCTGCCAGGCATCGGCCCGGGTCGAGGGAACCGGTATTCCGGCCAAGGGGCTGACCGGCGACGGGTATGAGGGCCACTACTTCTGGGACATCGAGATATATGTGCTCCCCTTTCTCACCTATACCAATCCCCGGAGCGCCAAAAATCTGCTGAAGTTTCGATACAGCATGCTGGATCAGGCCAGGCAGCGGGCCATCGACGTAAACCAGGCAGGAGCCCTGTTTCCGTGGCGGACCATCAACGGTGACGAGGCATCGGCCTACTATGCCGCGGGCACGGCCCAGTACCATATCAATGCCGATATCATGTATGCCCTGAAAAAGTATGCGGAAGCCACCGGAGACCGGGAGTTTCTCCATGGGGAGGGCGCTGAGATGCTGGTGGAGACCGCGAGGATGTGGGCAGATATCGGCTTCTTTTCGGATCGAAAGGAGGGGAAGTTCTGCATCCACGGCGTCACGGGCCCAGACGAGTACAACACCGTGGTTGACAACAACGCCTACACCAATCTGATGGCAAAGGAGAACCTACTATTTGCCGCAAACACCGTAGAGGCTCTGCAGGCCGAAGAACCGAACCGGTACAGGGCTCTGGCCGACAAGACCGGCCTGAAGGAGGACGAGATCCGGGAGTGGCGCAGGGCCGCAAACCGCATGTACATCCCCTATGACGAGACCCGGGGCATTCATCCCCAGGACGACAGCTTCCTGAGCAAGAAGGAGTGGGACATCGAGGGAACGCCGCCCGGGAATTTCCCCCTGCTGCTCCATTACCACCCGCTGGTGATCTACCGGCACCAGGTGATCAAGCAGGCCGATCTGGTGCTGGCCGTCTTTCTGCTGGGCCACTGCTTTTCTTCCGAGGAGAAGGCGAGAAACTTCGACTATTACGACCGGCTCACCACGGGCGACTCCTCCCTCTCCGTCGGCATCCAGAGCATTGTAGCGGCCGAGATCGGCCATCACCGGGAAGCGGCCGAATATGCCCGGTATGCGGTACTGATGGATCTTGCCGATATCGGCGGCAATGTGAGCCAGGGATGTCACATCGCCTCCATAGGGGCCGCGTGGATGGTGCTGGTCTACGGCTTTGCCGGGATGCGGGACCACAACGGACAGATCACATTCAAGCCTAGACTTCCCAAAGGATGCACCTTCTTCCGATTCCGCCTGATCATCCGGGGACAACTGCTGGAGATCGAAATGAAACCGGAAACTGCGACCTACCGGCTGGTAGAGGGGAAGGGGCTCGAGATCTACCATGAAGGGGAGAAGGTGATGCTGACAGAAGAGGCTCCAGAAACCGAATGCCGGTTCGGAGAGCCCTTCTGTGACGATGATTAGGATTTCAGAGCAATCCTTTTGATTTCAAGAGGGTTGCCTGTCTTCCGTTCTGTTTCATTCTTTCATAGGAGAATCCCTATTAGCCCCTCCTGGGCCTGGGCATAGACCTCGACCCGGTCTTTCGGATCATAGGCCATGTTCGGCAGGTTGATGCGGGCCACGACGTTGGTGCTGTTCATGTGATCGGCCGCCGGAATCCGCTTCAGATGACACGCGATGAACCGGAAATGGAGATAAGTCTGGGCATCCCCCGCTTTAGAGCGACGGGTTTAATCGCCTTCTCCGCCAACCTCTCCGGGCTCGATCGCAGGCAGAACAATCACCTCCGCAGCCTTCTCATTCTTCAGATAAGTCTCCACCATCTTCTCCACATCCCCCGGGGTAATGGAAGTGTAATCCTCCACAATGGTCCGGCTCCACTCGATCTGCTCCGGATGTTCTCTCGTGCCGGTCAGCACCGTATCGAGCCAGTAGCTGTTCTGCTTCCGCATATCCCTGATACCGGTGACGATCGGGTCCACTGCCCGGCGAAGCTCGTCTTCACTGACGCCATCTTCCGCGAGTTTTTTCGAGATCATCTTCACCTCCCGGATCACCATATCCGCGTCCGCAGGATCGATATAGACCATCACCTGAAAGGTTCCGTAGTCCGGATAGGCCCGGCTCGGTGCGCTGTAGGCAACAGGCGAATAGGCCGCGCCCAGCTTCTCCCGGATATTCTCCCGGAGCCGGTCCGAAAAGAGGCTTGCGGTTGCGGAAAGGCGTCGAGTCCTGTGGATGTCCCAGATATCATCGGTCGGATAGGCCACCATAGCAACCCCCTTGGGGATCTGCGTGATGACCTCCAGGGTCAGCTCTCCGCCATCGGGAAAGACGGGGGCATCTCTTTGGACCGCGGGATCGCTCTTTTTCCGGTTCAGGCTTCCCATGTAGAGGGCAGCAAGATCCATCACCGCTTCAGGATCGAAATCCCCGACCACGGACAGCTCCAGGGGCGCGGTTGAGATGGGACCGGCAAGCCACTTCTTCACATCCTCCAGAGTCAGCTTCTCGAATTGATCAAAGGGCGGGAGACCGAACCGGGAGTCGCCGCCGGCCAGAAACTTCTTTACCTGCAGAAGGATAGCACCGTCCACGGATCTGGAGAGGGCGAGATACTGCTGCCGATACCGCTCCATCATCAGACCGTAGGCCGGCTCCCGAAAGGCCGGGTCCTGCAGATGCGCGTAGAGCAGGGAAAAGAGCAGCCCCACCTCGTCCGACACGGCCTGACCCGAGAAGCAGAAGCGCTCCTCATCCACAGAAAAGCGGACACTGATGTTCTTTCCGGCCAGTGCCCGGTCCAGCTCATCCTTGTCCAGTTCCCCGAGACCGCTCTGGTTGACCACTGATTCGGAAAGCTCGGAAAGCCCCGGATCGCTTGCCGGCTCACTCCTTCCCCCCTCTCCCAGGCAGAGGTTGACCAGAACCTGATTGGCCGAGAAATCGGTCGGCTTCAGGTTGAGCAGCATCCCGTTTTCAAAGGTGATCTGGGTTATGCCGAGATCCTCATGCACCTTCTTCTCCGCGATCTTTCCCGGTTTTTCCGGCGCATCCAGATAGGGAAAGGAGACAGCACGGATCTTGGCCGGCTTTTCAACGGCCTGTGCCAGGCTGGTCTTGAAGGCCGCCAATATCCGATCTTCGGGCGATAATTCGGCTTTCCCCTGGATTTCCTCTTCCCCTTGAATCTTTGCATTTCCCGTAATCAGCACCAGCCGATGATCCTGAGCCCAGGTCTCTTTCATCTCCTGGTGAAGTGTTTCCGCAGTTGCCGATTCAATGACCGGAACAAAGAGTGCAAGCTCCTGCTGCGGGGATTGAAAGACACGGTTCTTGTTCATGCTCCGGATCAATCCCCGGGCCAGATGGCTGCTCTCCCGGGTCTCTGCGGCCTTTGCGGCCCTTTCGTACATGGCCATGTACTCCTGCTGAATCCGGGCCGCCTCGGCCTCGGAAAATCCGTGTTCCAGGGCCTGGCGCAGGGTCGTTTCAATGGCTGTCAGGGTCTTTTCCCAGTTTTCCGGCTTGGTTTCGGCACTGATCTCCGCGTAATCGACCACATCGAGGTAGAGTCCGGAGCCGATGGAGGCAGAGCTGAAGGGAGTATCCGGCTTTTTGAGCATCGCGTCGAGCCGTTTGTCCACGATGCTGTGGGCCATGTGCCGGAGAAGGATCTTCTTCTGCAGTGCAAAGGAATCATCAACCGGCTCCGCATATTGGGCCGCCTCGATGCCCACCTTGGTGTTTCCGGCCTCCTCTTCATAATGGTAGAAGGCTTTTACCCCGTCATGGTCGAACTTCCCCGGCTCCGGGTCCCCCTTTTCGGGCGCACGGGGCTTCATGTCGGAAAACTTCGCCTCGATGAGCGAGACCGCAAGATCCGGATCCATGTCCCCCACCATCACCAGAATCATTTTCCCGGGCCGATACCAGGTATCGTAATAGGATTTGAGCCGGTCTTTTCCTGCGGTCCGCAGCACCTCCTCCTCGCCGATGGGCATCCGGTCTGCGATCCGGGTCCCGGGCAACTCGAATTTAATTGTAGAGACAAAGGTGCGGTAGGAGATCGAATCCCGGGTCATCTTCTCGGCCAGGATCACCCGCCGCTCCCGGTCGATCTCTTCGGGCAGCAGCAGCGCACCCTGAGCATAGTCGTGGAGCACCAGCAGCGCCTCTTCAATGCTCTTTTTGTCGCTCTGGGGAAGGAGGATATCATAGACGGTCTCGGTAAAAGCGGTATGCGCGTTGGCATCTGGGCCGAACTTCATCCCGATCCGCTGGAAGTATTTCACCAGCTCTCCGGGGGCAAAATGCTCGGTTCCGTTGAACAGCATATGCTCCAGAAAATGGGCAAGCCCCTGCTGATCTTCGGTCTCATGGAGGGAGCCGGCCTGAATGTTCAGATGCATGCTCACCCGGCCTTCGGGCTTTTTGTTCGGCATCACCGCATACCGGAACCCGTTGGGCAGTTTGCCGTAGATCACGGCCGGGTCCGGCTTCAGATCGCTTTTTTCATGGGGCCACACGGGAATTTCCCCTCCGCCTTCGGCAGATAGCGGAATTGTTTTGAAAGAGAGGACAAAAAAGATAATCCATAGAAGCAGCAGAGAGAAGGGACAATGGAAAATAAGGTGCTTTTTCGACATCATATAAAATCCTTTCTATGAATAATAATGGATCGATCGATCAATCAATCGTATCCATCTGACATGAAAACCGTCTGACATGAAAACCGTTCTTATCGAAAAAGGTCTGTGCTGATATACCGTTCTCCGGTGCTGGGAAGGATCGCAACGATCCGCTTTCCTTTCATCCCGTCCCGGGAGGCCAGTTTCAATGCCGCGGCCACCGCGGCCCCGGATGAGATCCCGCAGAGAATCCCCTCCTGCTTTGCCAGTTGTCTTGCGGTCTCCAGGGCATCATCGTCGCTTACCTGGATGATCTCGTCGATCAGGGAGCTGTCCAGCACCTCCGGAACGAACCCCGCGCCGATCCCCTGGATCTTGTGGGGGCCCGGCTTTCCGCCGGAGAGCACCGGCGATGCCTCCGGCTCCACTGCAACCGCCTGAACGCTTTTCTTTCTCGATTTCAGATACCGGGCCGCGCCCGTGATGGTTCCGCCCGTGCCCACACCCGAGACAAAGTAGTCCAGGGTTCCTTCGGTATCCTTCCAGATCTCGGGGCCCGTGGTCAGCTCGTGGATCTTCGGATTGGCCGGGTTGCCGAACTGATTGGGGATAAAGGAATCGGTCTCCCCTCCCGCGATCTCCTCGGCCTTTGCAATGGCTCCCTTCATTCCCTGATCTCCGGGCGTCAATATCAGTTCCGCGCCCAGATGGGCCAAGAGCTTGCGCCGCTCTGTACTCATGGTATCGGGCATGGTCAGGGTGAGCCGGTATCCGCGGGCCGCGCAGATAATGGCCAGCGCAATGCCGGTGTTGCCGCTGGTCGGCTCGATGATATGGGTCTGGGGGCCTATCTGCTCCTCGGCCTCGGCTGTGTCGATCATCGCGGCCGCGATCCGGTCCTTGACGCTGCCGGCCGGATTGAAAAACTCCAGTTTGGCCAGAACATCGGCCTCCACATGGCTTGAGATCCGGTTGAGGCGCACCAGCGGCGTCAGCCCGATGGTATGATGAATTCCGGAAAAAATTTTCATGGGAATCTCCTTTTTGGCCGGATTTCCGGCCTCTGCCTTTTTTCAGGCTCCTGCTGTTTTTGAGGCCACTGCTGTTTTCCAGGCCATTACTCTTTTTCAGGAATGATTCTCTCGATAGACCAGCTCCGGGGCCTTCATCATGACCCGGGTGTCGGGCGGGACCGAGCGGGTGAGCCAGACATTGCCGCCGACCACCGAACGTGCGCCGATGACCGTATCGCCGCCCAGAATGGTTGCGCCCGAGTAGATGATCACGTCATCCTCAACTGTCGGGTGGCGCTTCTTCCCACGCAGTTGCTCCCCGGCATCCCTGGGCAGAGAGAGCGCACCCAGCGTCACCCCCTGATAGATCCGGACATTGTCTCCGATCTCGGTGGTCTCGCCGATCACCACGCCGGTTCCGTGGTCGATGACGAATCGCTCTCCGATCTCGGCTCCGGGATGGATGTCGATCCCGGTGATGCTGTGAGCGTGCTCTGTCATGATCCGGGGCAGCAGGGGAACCTCCAGATCGTAGAGCCGGTGTGCCACCCGGTAGACCATGATGGCAAAGATTCCCGGATAGCTGAAGATGATCTCGTCGTGGCTCTTTGCGGCCGGGTCTCCGTCAAAAGATGCGGCCACATCGGTGGCCAGAATCTTTCGAATGGCAGGGACCGCTTCCAGCAAGGCGATTGCGGTCTCGTTCCCCTGGTCCGCACAATGGGCGCAGGCCTGGTCGTATCGCATGCAATCATGGCGGATGCTGTGGCAGATCTGCTCTGCAAGGAGATCGAAGAGCGCTGAGACCGATTGGCCCATGCTGTATTTCAGATTGATGGGATCGAGTTTTCCCCGGTTGAAATAGCCGGGGAAGAGGATCTCCCGGAACCGGTGAATGATGTCGATGACAGATGCTTTCGAGGGGATCGGATCGAAATCCACATGGTTGGGGCAGGTCTTGTCATCGCAGCTCTCGATGATGCTCTCCACCACCTTGGGCAGTCTGTCCCGATAGAACGCGCTCGCGGCTTTTTCGGTCCGGCACGCATCCTGAGAGGTGCTTCTGATGTCATCCATAGGCCCTCCTTGATCTTCCTTGATCTTTGTTCTTTTATCGATCCGCCCGCCCTCTCTATTCCGCTTCGGAATCGACCGAAAAAGAGAGAATGAAAAAAGTAATATATTCTCGCCTGTATTCAGTTCTCTATTCCGCTTCAGAATCGACCGGAAAAGAGAGGGCGGGGGTGCTGGTGATTTCCGGCAGGACGGAAATCAGGCGCTCTGCTGTCCGGCCTCTTTCCAGAACGGCGACATGCTCCGAAGCCGCTCGATGATGGGTGGAAGGGTTTCGATGATGAAGTCGATCTCCTCTTCGGTGTTGTAGATGCTCAGGCTGAACCGGATGGAGCCGTGCGCGGCCGTGAAGGGAACGCCCATTGCCCGCAGCACATGGGAGGGCTCCAGAGAGCCGGAGGTGCAGGCCGAGCCCGAGGATGCGCAGATCCCGTGCTCGTTCATCATCAGAAGGATCGACTCCCCCTCGACATATTCGAATGCGATGCTTGTGGTATTGGGCAGCCGGTTTTCCGGATCACCGTTGATCATGGAACTGGGGATCTTTTCCAGCAGGGTATTTTCCAGCCGGTCCCGCAGAGCCTTGACCCGATGGTTCTCCTCGTCGATGGCCGCGGCCCCAAGTTCCGCAGCCTTCCCGAGCCCGATAATGGATGCCACATTTTCCGTGCCGCCCCGACGGCCCCGCTCCTGATGGCCCCCGATGAGAAAGGGGGAATACCGGGTTCCCTTGCGCACATAGAGCGCGCCCACGCCCTTGGGGCCGTGCAGCTTGTGGCCCGAAAGGGAGAGCATATCGACTTTGACCTTTGAAAGGTCGATGGGGATTTTGCCCACGGCCTGCACCGCATCGGTGTGAAAGACGATACCCCTTGACTTGATCTCTTTGGCCAGCTCCTCTATGGGAAAGATGACGCCGGTCTCGTTGTTGGCCCACATCAGAGAGACGATTGCGGTATCCTCGGTGAGGTGTTTGAAAAGGAAATCCGTATCGAGCCTGCCCTTGCCGTCCACCGGCACGAAGGTAGTCCGGTAGCCGTTTTTGGCCAGATACTCCCCGAGGTTCTTCACCGCGGGATGCTCCACGCGGGAGGTGACGATGTGGCGCTTGTCCGGCTGGGAGCGGAGGGCCGCCCAGATGGCTGTGCTGTCGCTTTCGGTGCCGCAGCTCGTAAAGAGGATCTCGTCCGGAGATGCCCCCAGAAGGTCGGCAAGCTTTGCCCGGGCCTCCTCCACCTTTGCATTGACCTGTCCGCCGAAGGTGTGCATGCTGGAGGGGTTGCCGTAGAACTCTCCGAAATAGGGAATCATGGCCTCCACCACCTCGGGGGCCACCCGTGTCGTCGCGTTGTTGTCCAGATAAATGGTCTTCATTGGCGCACCTCCTCCACCACAAGGGTCGGCGTGACAAACTCATGGAGCCTCTTTTCCACATACTCCTTCAACGTCACCTGGGATGCCTGGCAGGTCGCGCAGGCCCCTTTCAGGTTGACCATGACCCGGTCCCCGTCCACATCCACCAGCTCGATATCTCCACCATCCTTTTTCAGCTCGGGCCGGATCTCCCGTTCCAACGTCTCCTCGATGAGGCGGATCTTCTGGATGTTGGTCAGCTTCTCCGGCTTCTTCCGGGCCGGCTTTTTCGTCCCCTGGATACTGTCGATGATCTCCTGGATATCGTCATGGCACTGGGAGCAGCCGCCTCCGGCCTTGACGTATGAGGTCACATCCTCGATGGTGGAAAGGCCGTTCTCCTTCACGGCCCGCTCGATCTCCTTATCCGTGACTCCGAAGCACTGGCAGACCAGATTCCCTTCCACCACTTTTTCCACGGACTCTCCCCTGAAATCCGCGATGGCCCGCTCCAGAGCATCCCGGCCCATGACCGAGCAGTGCATCTTCTCCTTGGGAAGCCCCCCCAGAAACTGTGCGATGTCGTCGTTGGTGATCTTCGCGGCATCTTCAAGCGTAAGCCCCTTGACCATCTCGGTGAGCGCGGACGAGGATGCGATCGCGCTCGCGCACCCGAAGGTCTGGAATTTGGCGTCTGCGATCTTCCCCTCGTCATCGAGCTTGAAGGTCAGCTTCAGGGCATCGCCGCAGGCAAGGGAGCCGACCTCCCCGACACCGTCGGCATCGGTGATCTCTCCGACATTTTTCGGATTCAGGAAATGCTCTCTGACTTTATCCGTATATTCCCACATATCTTCCTCCTTGGCTTCCGCCCCATATGTTTCTCGAAATGACTTCTTCAACTCTTGATCCGAAGAAATCCTGATCTTCTTACACATTTCGAAATATAGGTATTCTTTCGAAATCGGCAAATTTTTTCCGCAGGGAAAATTTTATTTACAAATACGTTTGTTTTGGATATATAAGGATTAAATGATAATGGATATCATAGAAAGAGACAAGGGAAACAATGTTAAACTCCGGATATAGCATTACGCCTTTCAAGGGCTTTTAATACGACTCCTGAGCTATGGCTTAACCTCCAGAAAAACTATGATCTTTGGCAAGCGGAAAATGCTGATAGTGACTGGAAGCTCGTCAATCCTATTCCTGAACATATTTTATATTCGGATGTTTAGCAAATGCGCAAACTCAAAGATCGATTGCCTGATCTTCTTCCATAAATTCTGACGGAGCCCAAAACCGTTTCATCGTTCCTCCCCAAACAGAAACTATTCCGGCAATTGACAACCCTCTGATTGACAATATTCCCACGATCCACTATAAATAGATAATATTTCGGCGGCAGCAGAGGAACGCTTCTGCCCCTGAATATCTGCCAAAAAGGGGACGATCATTGGAACTGCAATAAGGAGAACTTGAAGATGAAGAGCACATATGACCGCATTCGGATCGCCATGATCCTCTTTTCATGCATTGCTCTTTGTATGGCCATAATCTTTTCCGGCGGATTTGCGGAGAAAAAGGCGGATGCGGAGATGATCGTCGAAACCACTGACGGCAACACCTACACCGTGCCCGTGGATATGGGGCAGGTGCGGGCCATCCGGTTTACCGATACGCCGGGTTCGGAGACAGGCGCGGCTCCTGAATCCCAGCGGTCATTAAAAATATCGGGGGAAATATCGGGGAATATTTCGGGAAATAAATCGGGTGAAGCCTCCGGAGAGATCACCGAAAGCGATCTCTCCTCTGCAGATGTCCAGACATCAGCTCCGGCCGCAGCCGCAACCGCAGCCGGTTCACTGCCGCCGAAATCCTTGGAGTCCCCGCCGGCGGAGCCATCCGCGCCTCCGGCCCGCTTCCCGTTCCTCGGCAGGATCTGGCGGGTCAAGGAGTTCGACGGCAAAGATTTCTGGAACGCCATCTGGACCCGCCGGGGAGATTCGGATCTCTTCGACGGCCTCTGGCACAACCAGATGACCGGGGAACAGCAGAAGGATGTGGTGGAGTTCAAGTTTCTCAACAACAACCAGATCATCCTCTATCGGCACAACATGCTGGGAAACTATACCGGAACCATGGCTGATGGGGATGCAAGGGTGATCAACGGGACCGCTTCGTGGTATGGCCCGAATATGCGCTGGTATGCCGAAATTGAGTAGGCGGCCCACCAACCGTTTGCGGTTAAAGCCTGATCGGTCAAATTTTCTTGAACTCCTTTATATTTTCTTGAACACCTTTATATTTTCTCGAACACCTTTATATTTTTTCGACCACCTTTATATTTTTTCGACCTCTTTCTTATTTTCTTGACCTGTTCCGTAGCCGTTGATTTGCCCTCCCATCAGGATTTTCACTTCCTTTTCTCCTGTCGGAAAAAGATTGACATAGCATTTAATTCGTAATAGTTCCTAATTAGAAATTTTAAACTGGCTACAGAGGTGCATCTTGCCACCTTGCCGACATTTCAATAGTGGCTGAATGGAAAGGAGAGAGTAATGGATAAAGAGAGCAAGTGCCCGGTAACGGGTGCAACGGGAAAGCCGATTGCCGGCAGCGGAACATCGAACCGGGACTGGTGGCCGAATCAGTTGAACCTCAAGATTCTTCACCAGAATTCCCCGATGATCGATCCTATGGGTGAGGGGTTCGACTATGCTGAAGAATTTAAAAAACTCGACCTGAAGGCCATAAAAAAGGATCTCCATGACCTGATGACCGACTCCCAGGAGTGGTGGCCGGCCGATTACGGCCATTATGGGCCCCTCTTCATCCGGATGGCGTGGCACAGCGCAGGCACATACCGTATGGGCGACGGCCGAGGGGGAGCGGGGTCAGGCTCCCAGCGCTTTGCGCCCCTCAACAGTTGGCCCGACAATGCCAACCTTGACAAGGCGCGCCGGCTGCTCTGGCCCATCAAGCAGAAGTACGGCAGAAAGATCTCCTGGGCCGATCTCATGATCCTGGCCGGCAACTGCGCGCTGGAGTCGATGGGATTTAGGACCTTCGGCTTTGCCGGGGGGCGCGAGGATGTCTGGGAGCCGGAAGAGGACATTTACTGGGGAACCGAGAGCGAATGGCTTGGCGACAAGCGCTACTCTGGTGACCGGGAACTGGAAAATCCGCTGGCCGCGGTGCAGATGGGGCTGATCTACGTGAATCCGGAAGGCCCGAACGGCAACCCGGACCCGGTCGCCTCGGGCCACGATGTCCGGGAGACTTTCGAGCGCATGGCCATGAACGACGAAGAGACCGTCGCGCTGGTGGCCGGGGGCCACACCTTCGGCAAATGCCATGGGGCCGGGGATGCCGGGCTTGTGGGCCCTGAACCGGAGGGGGCCGGAATCGAAGAGATGGGACTTGGCTGGAAGTGCGGCTTCGGCACCGGGAAAGGGTGCGACACGATCACCAGCGGCATTGAGGGGGCCTGGAAGCCGAACCCGATCCAGTGGGACATGGGCTATCTGAAAGTGCTGTTCAAATACGAGTGGGAGCTGGTCAAGAGCCCGGCCGGCGCGAATCAGTGGCTGGCCAAGGATGTGGAGGAGGAGGACATGGTGGTCGATGCGCACGACCCGTCCAAAAAGCACCGGCCCATGATGACCACAGCCGACCTCTCCCTCCGTTTCGACCCGATCTACGAGCCGATCGCGCGGCACTACCTGGAAAACCCCGAGGAATTCGCGGACGCGTTTGCCCGGAGCTGGTTCAAGTTGACCCACCGTGATATGGGGCCCCGGTCACGTTATCTTGGCCCGGAGGTTCCTGCCGAGGAACTGATCTGGCAGGACCCGGTGCCGGCCGCGGATCATGAGCTGATCGACGCGCAGGATATCGCTGACCTCAAGGGGAAGATCCTCTCTTCGGGTCTGTCGGTCTCCGAACTGGTCTCGACCGCATGGGCCTCGGCATCCACGTTCCGCGGCTCTGACAAGCGCGGCGGCGCGAACGGAGCGCGTATTCGTCTTGCACCGCAGAAGGATTGGGAAGTCAACGAACCGGCCCGGCTCAAGACGGTGCTGGAGACCCTCGAGCCGATTCAGAAGGAGTTCAATGCCGGGCAGTCCCGCGGAAAGAAGGTTTCCCTCGCGGACCTGATTGTTCTGGGGGGATGCGCAGGTCTGGAGCAGGCCGCGAAGAATGCGGGCCGCGATGTGACGGTTCCCTTTACCCCGGGGCGCACAGATGCATCGCAGGAGCAGACCGACGGGGAGGCATTCGCGGTGCTCGAACCGGCCGCGGACGGGTTCCGCAACTATCTCAAAACCAGATACAGCGTACCCGCAGAGGAGCTGCTGGTGGATCGTGCCCAGTTGCTGACGCTGACCGCTCCGGAGATGACGGTTCTCATGGGCGGGATGCGGGTCTTGAATGCCAACTTCAACGGGTCGAAAAACGGCCTCTTTACCCATCGACCCGAGACCCTAACCAATGATTTCTTTGTCAATCTGCTCGACATGAACACGGTCTGGAAGGCAACCCCGGAAGACGAAGACCTGTTTGAGGGGAGGGATCGCGCAACCGGCCAACCCAAGTGGACCGGGACCCGTGTCGATCTCGTCTTCGGTTCCAATTCCCAACTCCGGGCTCTGGCAGAAGTCTACGCAAGTGCGGACGCGGAGGAGAAGTTCCTGCACGACTTCATCGCGGCCTGGGACAAGGTAATGAACCTTGACCGCTTCGACCTTGCCTGAGATGGCAGCATAATCGTCTTCAAGGGCTTCTGACAGGGCTGTTGGGAACGTGGTCCCGCTTCCCCTTCCGCCAAAGAAAAAGCCGGTTTTCAGCGCTTCCTTTTGAAGTGGTTTGAAAACCGGCTCCGAATCCTGCTTTTCATCTCTTCTTCGAAGAAATGGACGATCCGATCCAGTCGATCGTAATGCTGCGGGTCAGCGAGAACATTCGGGGAGAATTCAACCCGCATCGGGTTCCTCCTGCTTTTTCCTGTTCTTCTGCGCTCTTCGGATGGCGGTGATCTCCTTGTATGCGTCAGAGAATACGTCCGTAAGCCATGTATCGGTCTCCCCGGATTCATCGATGTTGATCCGGATGATCTTCTCCGGGACTGGTTGTAGACCAGCTCTTTGAAAACTGCCCCGAAATCGAGGCCGTCGAACTCCAGATCGAGCGGGGCCACGGACTTTCCGCTGAAGCCTCTCTCCAGCAGCAGCGGCAGGCGGGCGATCACACTCTTACCGCTGCTGTTGGGGCCGCCTTGTAAACATCAACACCCCGGCCAGATTCAGATTCCCATCATCGGCGGCCAGGTTCATGTTCCGGAGCAGGCGCAGCCGGTCCGCATCCGATTCGGGATAGGCGATCCCATAGACCTCCTGAAGAAAATCCTCGAAGCGCAGCTTGTCCAGTTGATCGATTCCTGCCTTTGTGGGCAATTCATCGGCATAAAACTGCCCCGTGATCTGAAACAGACGCCGCAGTTCCTCCTTGGAGTTCACCCGCCGCTTATCCGCGCCCGTCTTCAGCCATATCACGCCGTTCTTGTCGAAATAGGGCTTGTCATACCCATCCGGCACGGTAAGAACGATCACAATCCGATCTTCCTCCATCGCCACATTCTCGATCTGCACCGTCAAGGGACTGCGCACCAGATGGCTGGCCGCGTTGCTGATCAGTTGATTGATGCGGGAGACATCCTTCGGCAAAAGCCCGGGCACAGTGCCGTCATCGGCCACTCCGATGAAAATGGTTCCCCCGCCGGAATTGGCGAATGCCGCCATTTCCGATCCCAGAGACGCTGCATTGCGAACATCGGCCTTGAACTGGCGGGTGCTGTCTTCGCCAAGTCGGACTTCGGAGAGGAGTTTTGATTTATTCATTTATGGAAATCTTTCGGATATGATTTTCAGAATCCATTTTTTTAATCTCTTTCAACCTCTTCTATAAAGTCAACAGCCTCAAACGGACGGGCCATTTTAAGCGGTTTGGCAGTAGTTGTCAATTTGAGAAGTTGTTTGAAAATGCAAAAGCCTCCATGCAAAGACCAACAAACAAAAAAGGCCGAAGGTCATTCCTTTCAGAATGTCCCCCGGCCATTTTCAGCGGGAAATACCGCCTGTAAAAATCTATTTACGGAAGGATCAGAATCTCGGGCAGTTTCCGTATCCCCCGCCATATCCCTGACCCATCATGCCCGGGCCGTTTCCGTATCCGCCGCGGTGGAAGCCTCTATTGCCGAATCCTTTGCCCATTCCACTTCCCGGTCCACCGGCATTGGGGGCAATCTCTTTCATCTTCGCCATATGGTCGATCCGCTTCTGATCGAACTGGCTTCTGAGATCCGAGATCTCCGCCTGAAGGCTCTTCAGGATCTCCGAATCGGACTGAGCCTTGGCAAACTCATTGTTCAGCGCAGAATTTTTCTCATAGAGCTTCTGCCGAAGATCCTGGGTCTCGTTCCGGAAAGCCTCTCTCTCCCCTTGGAGCTTGGCGATCTGCTCCTCGTTCAGATTCGCGCCGTAATATCCCCGACCGCCCATGCCTCGATGGGCTCCCTGGTGATAGCCATATCCGTCCTGTCCGGGATTGTTGTTCATGCCCCAGCCATTGCCGTGATGGGGGCCCGAGCCCATTCCCATACCCCAGCCGGCAAAGGCGTATGCGCCGAATCCGATGATCATGAGGGCTGCGATGAGTCCGATGGCCTTGCCTGTAATGTTTCGATACATGGTCTCTCTCCTTGCTTTCTGGTTTGGAACCGTCAGTTTTTGCAGCCTTTCCCCCTTTGGGAATCGCCGCGTTCTCTTCTTGCCCTTTATGAATAGCAAGGTGCGTGCCAAGCATCGAAAATGTCCGCGATTATTCCATTATAACGCTTTGAATTGACATATGATAAATTATCTGAGAGAATCCGAAACGGCTATGGGCGCAGATGTTGGGGAGCATCGGAAGTGTGTAAAAAGGAAACACCGGGAGGGGGAATCGGGTGCAGGTGTGAAAAAATTACACAACTTCCCCCTCCCAGGACCCGGAGAGATGATCCTGGTCCAGCCCTTTTCTCAGGGTTTCCATATACTGGTTGTGGCGGACCGGCACTGCCCCGAGGCGCATGAGATGGCCCGTCACCTGCTGGCAGTCGATGAAGTGAAAATCCTTTTCCAGCAGGAGATTGCAGAGCGCGTAAAGCGCGAGCTTCGAGGTGTTGGGAACCCGGGAGAACATGGATTCGCCGAAGAAGACTCGGCCCAGGCAGAGGCCGTAGAGGCCCCCGGCAAGCCGGTTCTCCCTGTCATAGACCTCGATGCTGTGGGCGATGCCGAGATCATGGAGCCGGCTGTAGGTATCGATCATATTGGCCGTGATCCATGTGCCGGGCTGACCGGGCCGGGGGATGGCCGCACATGCCCGCATCACTGCGCGAAACGCGGTGTCGCATCGAATATGGAAACGATTCTGCCGAAAACACCTGCGGAGCCGCTTTGAGGGTTTGAAATCCTTTGGATAGAGAAGCAGCCGCGGGTCCGGAGAGAACCACGGGATCGGCCTGGAGCCGGTCCATGGAAAGCTGCCCTTGGTATAGGCTTCAAGAACCGTTGAAACCGTCAGCTCTCCGCCCACATAGACAAGGCCGTATTCATCGGGCTGTAGTTGATCGGGAAAGGCAGCGGATCGTTTTCCGGCAGCCAGTTCCGTTCTGAATTCCTTATAAATGCTCATGGCGGATATCCTTTGCGAATATGACCTTTTCCCCAGTACCTATTTTCCGACACTGAAACGGCTTTGTCAAACGTCAATCCCGGATGGGGTGTAATTCAGATGAAAATACAGTTTCTGCCATGAAGAAAATAAAGCTCGGAACCCAGCTCAATATCTCTTTTGCTCTGGTGCTCTTCGTGCCGATGATCATTGCGGCCGTCTTCTCCATTGTCTATTACGGACAGAAAATCGAAGAGGAGGCGATCCACACCATTGAATCGGATCTGAAGATCGCACAGCTCATCTACACCCATGCGGTCGACGGAATGGCCGAGATGGCCAATGCCTATGCCCAGAAAAAGACCCTGACGGTGCTGTTGGGTCTTCATCTGGGGGAGAAGCTCGGGGAGGATCTGGCAAGATCGACGATGCTGGATGATCTCGACATGGTCACAGTGGTCGATACCGACTACCGGGTGATCGTGCGGGCTCATGCCCCCCGCCGGATCGATGATCTCATCGAGCACCGGCCCTTTATCGACGCTGCTCTGGCCGGAAATTCCCTGAGCGGAACTGAAGTGCTGAATCGGCAGTTGCTCTGGGAAGAGGGGATCATCATCGATGAGCGCCTCTTCGGAAAAGAGGAAAAGGTTCTGGCCATCACCGGCGCTGCGCCCATCTATGACCGGCAGCGGGAGAAGATCATGGCGGCCATCGTGATCCGCCGTTTTCTGGATGACGAATCCCGCATTGTCAAGGAGATCTGCAGAAATCTCGATGTCTCGGCCACCCTGTTCCAGGGGATTCGACCTGTTGCGGCATGTACTCCGGCTTCGGGCAGAAGCTATGTTCCCCCGGTC
This sequence comes from Desulfobacteraceae bacterium, assembly GCA_011390135.1. Lineage (GTDB taxonomy): Bacteria > Desulfobacterota > Desulfobacteria > Desulfobacterales > JAABSP01 > JAABSP01. Next base: position 17,452 of record JAABSZ010000050.1, read on the forward strand.
GAGGATCTGCTGAAATCGGTGCTTGCCGCCAACAGCTCGATGGCAAAGGCCGAGATCAGCCGGGGCGGCGGCATCTCCAATCATCTTCCGGTCCGGGACTTCAACGGCGTTCCTGTGGGTATCCTTTCGGTGCAGCGGGGGGTGGAGACGTATCTGCATACCCGGAACACCGCGACCATCGCGCTGGTGGCGATCCTGCTCACGGGTCTGATTCTTGCCCTCATCGTCAAGACCATCATCGTCCGGCGGATTCTCCATCCGGTGCAGCGGCTGAAGCACGGGACCGAGCGGATCGGACAGGGGGAGTATGATCACCTGCTGGATGTGACTTCCGAAGATGAGATCGGAGAGCTGACCCTGGCCTTCAACACCATGGCCCTGGATCTACAGACTTATGACCGACAGATCAAAGAGCATAACCTGATGCTGGAAGAGCGGGTCAGGGAGCGGACCTCGGAGCTGGAGGCGGCAAACGACAAGCTGGTCCGCTCCAATGCGATCCTGGAGGAGACCCTGGAGATTTTAAACCCCGGTGTCTCCCGGCTCATCGGCAGCAACCGTCAGCAGTTGGGGCTGGTCTATGCCACGGAGCTGGTCGCGGATGTCTGCACCTACACAAAGCTCAACATGATTCTGGGCGAGACCATGATGGGCGAGTTCATGAAGCGCTTTTTCCGGGAGAGCCACAAGCTTTTGGCTGAATACCGGGGAATGTTCGACAAGACCGTGGGGGATCAGATCGTCGCGATCTTCGGCACTCCCAAGGACGACTCTCCGGAGAGCCCCATCCATCCCTTTGATGCGGTGGAGTGCGCCCTCCGGATGATGGCCGCGGCTCAGGGGATCAACCGGATCATGCAGGAGGCGATCCAGGACAACTACTCCGCGATCGCGGCCCGGCACCAGTCCCTCTCCGAAGAGGATCGGAAGGATATCCGGATCGAGGATCTCAAATTTCAGTGCAGGGTGGGGATCAACACCTCCAACCCGTCCAGCGACCGGGAGATCGACCGGATGCGCATGGTGATGATGGGCGCGGAGACCTGTGTCGATTATACGGCCCAAGGGGGTGCGGTCATCTACGCCTTTCGGCTGGAATCGAACGGAATCCCGGGAAAGATCCAGATCGGGGAGAACACCAAGCGGCTGGTCGAGCATATCTATACCTTGGAGGAGGTTCCCCCCATCAACCTCAAGGGGCTGGGGGTGCAGGCCGGATATCGGGTGACGGGAAAGCGCTCTCTTTTTGAAAATCTCTATCCCAAGACCCTGTTCTACGGCCGCTTTTTAAATCGGATTCCAGAGACCCTCACCCATCTGCTGAATAGCGTGAAGGTGGGCAGGATCCAGATCCGGGAGGTGCGGCGGATCAACGAGTATATCGATGTGGACATTCCCTATGTGGAGCACTATGCCGGGTATTACAACCTCTGCGCAGGCCGGGCTCTCTTTGCCGCGGCCGTGGCCGAGATTCTGGAGATGGAAAAGGAGCGAATCGATGCGATCCTCTTTGCATCCCTCTGGTACAATGCCATTCATCTGAAGGAGAACAGCATGCCGGCGCTGGTGCTGGCCGAACCTCAGGATCAGCTCCCGGAGAGTATCGATTCACGGGAGGTCCTGAAAATTCTCGAGGACCTGAACCATCCCAATCCGGAGATGCTTTCGGCAAATATCATCCGGATGTGCAACCGGTTCGACGACCGGGTCTTTGACCGGACCTATCTGCGCAACAAGAGCCAGGAGATCGTCGCGGCCAAGGAGATGATTTCGCTGATGAAGATCGAAGGGGGATTAGAGCCCCGGCTGATCCAGGCTCTGGAGGAGATGATGATTGTCCCATCTGAAAGCGGAGATGCCGGGGTCCATGAGGAGGATCTTCTATTCACCCTTTCCGGAGATCCCGAGTCGATCACTGAAACGCTGTTAAAACGGCTCAATCCTGAACAGCGAAAGGCGCTGGTGGATCGGCTCCTCTCGGCCCCGGAGATTGAATCGAGCCCGGAGAGTGAATCGAACCCGAACTGAACCCGGGATGCTGAAGAAGAGGGCATTCTTTATGGCGATTCAGCTATCGAAACGCGGCTATCAGCTCTGAATCGACCTCCAGAAGGATATCGTATCGATCCAGATTCTCTCCTATAGCGGCATAAAGCTCGGCCAGCCCCTGATTGAAGTCGATGACCGCGGCCACCCTTCGGATCCGGGCCGAGATGAGATCGTCCTGATAGTCGAGAATCCGGAAGGTGTTGGAAAGCCCCTGGCGGAGCCGCTTCATCTCCTGCAGCAGGGTCTTTTGGGCAAGCCGCTCATACTGTTTCGCCACCCCGACCCGTTCCAGGCTTCGCATCACCTTGACGCCTGCATTCTTCACCTGAAACTCGATCCCCTTCTCCAGACGGCTGAGGCTGTAGATGAGCTGTTTGGCCTGCATCCGGCCCTTTGCCTGTCGGGCATCCGCGGCCCGGTTGCCGATGGGGTAGGAGAAACGCAGATCCACGGACCACTGATACCCTTCGGCCTCGGCCATTCCGGATACGGAATCTTCATACTCTCCCTCCAGTCCACTGGTTTTAGGCGGGCCAAATAACCTGACTGGTCGATCCTCCCCTGACAGCCCATTGAGCCCCAAGGTGGTCACGAGATCGAGCCGGGGGAGCTTCTGGTTGTCGAGAAATTTCAGGCGGATGTCCTGATTCTCCAAAGAGATCCGGAGCCGCTTCAGGTCCGGTCTCCGCTTCAGCGCTTGGGCCAGGGCTTCCATCTGAGAGGGATAATCGGAATGCGTATCGGGAATGGGGGCAGTCACAAGGGTTTCATCGTAAAGCGGATCATCCGCGTCGATCTCCAGAAGATCCTTCAGTCGGTTGGACGCGATCTCTGCCTGCTGCCGGGCCGAAATCACGGCCTCTTTCCGGCCCATGAGCGCAGTTTTGGCCTCATTCACTTCAGTAACTGAAATGATCCCCTGCTCGAGCTTCCTCTGATTTCCCTCCATCAGCTCCCTTGCCAGCTCCCGGGACTGAATCCGCAGGTCCAGCACGGCCTGTCCATTGGCCAGATTCAGATAGGCCGCCTCGATCCGATGGCCGATCTCCTGAGCCCTGGAAATATAGCCGTAGACCGCCTGGCGCACCTGATTGTCCGCGATCCGGATGTCTGCAGTGTTGACGGCAGTGCCGAAATCCTTGAGCAGGGGCTGGGTGATGTTCAGCAGCAGCAGGGTCCGGTAGTGAGGATCGAGCGCATCGGCAAGGGAGTTGTTCTCGGATCGGGCCGTCTCCGCGGAAAGTCGCCCCCTCATGCCCCAGGGAAATCGTTTGCCGATGCCGGCATCCGCGCCCGTCTCCCGGGTTCTCTGATATTCATCCTCGTATAGCACCGATGCGGTGAGAAGGCGCTTCTCCCGCGCATAGAGGGAGGCATCCACCACCGGGTCGAAAGCGGCCTCTGCAATGATCACATCCTTTTGGGCCGCAGGCACGTCGAGCCGGGCGATCTTCAGGTTCAGGTTCCGCTCCACGCCCCGGGCCAACGCGGTCTGCAGCGGGATCAGGGCCTTTGCATCGGCATTGAAGGTCATCTGTGCCCATGCCGCGGAAGCGAAAAAAGGTGAAAAGAGAAGAAGAAATATCAGTATCCGCTTATATGTCATAAAAACCTCCTTTGACCGATCCGGCCTCAACTGATTCTATGGCGAAAGAGCCATCCCGCGAGCACGAGATTGACGATTCCGATGATGCCCATGGGCCAGAACTGGCGCAGCAGCAGATGAAATGGGGCATCCTCCAGAAAGACCCCCCGGATCACCACGATGAAATAGCGCATCGGGTTGAGCAGGGTGATCTTCTGCAC
>JAABSZ010000051.1:0-21242 GCA_011390135.1 Desulfobacteraceae bacterium
GGGCCTCTCCGTTGCCAGCCGCGCCGCCGCCAAAATAGGTGCATCCGCCGGTGGCCAGGAACAGCAACAGGACCATAAGAATTCCGATAAGTGTTCCCGGAAATCGGGAACGGTCTCTATCGCCGGCGAAGCTGATCGGCTCCTTCGATCCCGATGATCTCGTGGCGCCAGATAATCGCCCGATAGACGAAGGAGATCCGTTCCCAGTGACCCGGGACCCCTCCGCTCTTCTTGGGTGATCGGTTCTGCTGTCGGGTATCGGAAGTAAAGGCTTCGATTCGGATGACGGCCGCGTCCTTGAGCACATGAGTGAAGTAATGTTCCTCTTTTCTTCTCGGTCTTGTTCGATACCAGCGAATGGTACATTCGGGGATGCGTTCCCCGGTGATCAATGCTGTATAGAGCAACGGCGAACTTCTGTCAAAGGCTTTCAAAATCACCAGAGGGTGATGGCGCCGGGGTTGGGCCGGCAGACCATTCGGGAGAATCGGCACATGGATGCCGTGGGAAAATGCCCGGATGCGGATCTCGTCCGCATGTTCCCGGGAATATTCCCTCCCCGCGCTGACAGGGCCGCCACATCCCCGGCTGATGGCCCCCTGCCGCTCGCCGTAGATGCTGACGTATGCGGCCCCGGGCCGGGCCCGGATTCTTCTCCGAAGCCATTTGGGCCGGCTGAAACGAATCCGGACCCGGGTCGTGATCTTTGCAAAGAGCCGCCCCAGCAGCCCTTTCCCGAGCCATTTCGGCAAGGGACGGCCTCCCCTTTACTTCATCACCGGCTTCCGCCAGTCGTCCGAACCCTCGGTCCCCGCGACCTCGTGCTTCCAGATGATCTTTCTGTAGGTAAAGGAGATCCGCTCCAGATGGGTGAAGTGGGCCAGTGCCGGGTCCTGCGCGTTGGGCATGAATGCCTCGATATTGACGATCACCGCATCCTCGAGCACATGGGTGAAGTAGTGCTCCTGCTCCCCGGTCATGGTGGTCCTGAACCAGTGGATCTCGGATGTGGTCAGCCGTTCCCCGGTGACGAGCGCATTGTAGAGCAGCGGAGAGCATTTATCGTAGATCTTGGTGATCACCAGAGGCTTGTGAAACCGCGGGCCTGCGGTCTGGCCGCTCTGGGTGTCCGTGGGAACCGTCAGCACATGCTCGAAGGCCTGTACCAGAAACTCGTCCGCATGATCCTCCTGATAGACGTTGCCCACACTGTCCGAAGTATTGCACCCTTCGGTGATATTCCCCTGGTTCTCCCCCTCGATCTTCATATACGCTGGTGTCGGCATGGCTCAATCTCCCTTTTTTAATGTCCGGTTTTCAATATCCGGTTGATAGTAAACCCTACAACACGCTGTTGCCTTTTTCAAAATCCCGTAATCAATCCCCGCCGCTGAGGGGGATGCCATAGACGGGCGTCATGATCGGATTCCCCGCGCGGGCCTGGGGCTTCTGCTCGTTGTCCGCCTCCTTTTTTAGGGGGCCTTTGGCCTCGGGCCCTTGCGGCGCCCCCGTTACCTTGATCTTGTAGACCGGTGTGCTAAGAATTGCCATTTTGCTCCCTCCTCAAAGCTTCCGGTTCACTGCCCGTCACCGGATTCGAAGTTGTTCTCGTCAATAGTTTCAAAAGCGATCCGGATCTCGTCATCCTGCACCGAGACCCGCACCCCCCGATCCGCATTTTCAGCGGATTCCGCCGCTCTTTCCAGCAGCGCCTTTGAAAGGGAGGGCAGCACCAGCCCCGCGATCCCATGGTCGATGTCTCTGGCCCCGGAGCCGCCCTCCCGGCAGTGGCTCAGGAGAAAATCGACCAGATCCGCATCGTAGAGCAGTTCCATCTCCCGGCTCTCCCGGAGGCGGCCCGCCAGTCGATCCAGCTTCGCGGCGATGATCTCCGTCAGGGTCTTCTCGTCCAGTGGCAGATAGGGGATAACCGTCATCCGGCCCAGCAGCGCCGGCTTGAAATAGCGGGACAGAATCGGCCGGATCTCGGTTCGCACCGCATCAACCGTGATGTCTGAATTTCTTTCCCAGGCTTCCATAATCTCATCGGAGGCCAGGTTGCTCGTCAGAAAGATCACCGTGTTCCTGAAGTCGATCTCCCGGCCCTCGCCGTCCGCGAGAATCCCCTTGTCAAAGACCTGGTAGAAGAGGTTGAGCACATCGGGCGCGGCCTTCTCCACCTCATCGAGCAGCACCACCGAATAGGGCCGCTGCCGGACCGCCTCGGTGAGGATGCCCCCCTCGCCGTACCCCACATATCCGGGGGGCGAGCCGATGAGACGGGAGACGGTGTGCTTCTCCTGGAACTCGGACATGTTGACGCTCACCAGGGCCTGCCTTCCCCCGAAGAGGAGTTCGGCCACCGCGATCGCGGACTCGGTCTTCCCCACACCCGTAGGGCCGGCCAGCAGAAAGACGCCCATAGGCGCATCAGGATTCCCCAGTCCGGCCTTTGCGGTGCGGATTTTCTCCCCGATCTCCGAGACAGCCTCGGTCTGTCCCTTGATCCAGGGCCTTATATGGCCGATGAAATCGTTGAGCACCCGGGTCTCATCCCGCAGTATCCGCCCCATGGGAACCCCGGTCCAGTCCGAGACCACCCGGCTGACCACCTCCGGGGTGACTTCGTATGCGACCAGGGGGCTGCCCTTTGAAGCGGCTTCGATCCCGGCAAGGGCTTCATCGATTTTCGGCCGAACCGTCTCCAAATCTTCCCGGTCCATCGAGATTTCCGAAGCATCGGATTCTTCGGCCCCGGCCGCGGACCGCTCATCAGATCGACCGGCTTCCGAGGCTTCCACGCCCGTTTCCGGTGATTCATCCGTCTTCTTTTCCGGGTCATCTCCGTGGTTATTACCGGAAAGCCGGCTCCGCAGCGCCAGCAGCCGATCCACAGCAACCTTCTCGGCCTCCCACTGCTCCTTCAGCGCGGCGGCCTCGGCCTCCCACGCTTCGATCTCTGCGTCGATCCCATCGACTGCATGGTCCGGCGGATTTCCCGATACCTTCAGATCCCGCATCCGGGCATCCCGCTCCCGCCGCGCGGTCCGGATGCGGATCTCGATATCCTCGATCTCCCGGGGCCTGGCCGTCAGCGCTACCCCAACCCGGGCACATGCGGTGTCGAGCACGTCCACGGCCTTGTCCGGCAACTGCCTGCCGCTGATGTATCGAGCCGACAGGGATGCGGCCGTCTGCACCGCTGCGTCGGAGACATAGACGCTGTGAGTGCTCTCGTAAAAGGGCGTCAGCCCCCGAAGGATGGTCACCGCATCCTCAACCGAGGGCTCGTCGAGCTTGACCATCTGAAAGCGCCGTTCCAGGGCCTTGTCTTTTTCGAAAAACTTTTTATACTCGGACCAGGTGGTGGCCGCGATGGCCCGGAGTTCCCCCCGCGCCAAAGCCGGCTTGAGCAGATTGGCCGCGTCCCCGCCCCCTGGCTTTCCTCCCGCGCCGATGAGGGTATGGGCCTCGTCGATGAAGAGGATTATCCGGGTCGGCGAGGTCCGCACGGCCGCGATCACATCTTTCAGCCGCTTCTCGAACTCCCCCTTGACCCCGGCCCCGGCCTGGAGCCGCCCCATGTCGAGCCCCACTATGGTGGCCCCCCGGATCGCATCGGGCACGTCATCCTCCACGATCTTCAGCGCCAGCCCCTCCACCACCGCGGTCTTTCCCACGCCGGCCTCCCCCACCACGATCGGGTTGTTCTTCCGCCGGCGACAGAGGATATCGATCATCTGACGGATCTCCGCATCCCGGCAGAAGACCGGATCGAGTTCTCCGTCCCGCGCCATCTGGGTGAAATCGGTGGTGTAAGCCTCCAGAGCTTCCTGCCCTTGGGCCGGCAGCCCATCCTTCCTCCCCTTTCCAGCATCCTCGGCCATCCGGCCCGTCTCCAGAGAGCCTGCGAGAATCTCCTCCTGCCGGGAGAGAAGATCCGCGACCGAGACGGGCGAGAGCAGATCCCCGTAGCTGTCCAGGCCGTAGGTAGGGCGCTTCAGCAGCGCGGCCATCAGCGCGGCTGACCGGACATGGTTCATGTTCCACTGGGTGGAGGAGAGCATCCAGGCATCCTTGATCAGGCCCACCAGCAGCGGAGAGAAGACCGGCTTTGCGGTGTTGCCCCGATCCGCGGCCTCGATCTCGCTGTGGAGAGCCTTCCGAAACCGGCTCACATCCACCTCGTAGTGGCGAAGGAGAATGGGGATATCCCCGTTTGCGACATCGGTCAACTGCATAAGCAGATCCTCCACCGTCACCTCATAGCCGCTCCGGGAGACGGTCGCGCCGGCCGCGGCCTCCAAGGCTTTGGTGCAGTAGGGATTGAGCTTTGCAAAAAGGGATTTCAGATCGATATCCATATCGCCCGCGCCACCATTTCACGAGGTTTTATTCAGTTGATGCTATTCGGTCTCCAGACGCCCGGTCAGGGAAAGGGTGAAGTTTGCGCCCATGAACTTCATATGGGGCGTCACCTTGACCTCGACAGTGTACCAACCGGCCTCTCCCGGAACCTCGGAGACATTGATCTCCGCAGACCTCAATGGCCTGCGGCTCCGCACGTCCGCGGGCGGGTTCTCCTGATCCGCAACATACTGGCGGATCCATTTGTTGAGTTCCCCCTCCAGGTCGTTGCTCGTCTTCCAACTGCCCAGATTCTCCCGCTGGAGTACCTTCACATAGTGGGCCATCCGGCTGATGATGAACATGTAGGGCAGTTGGGTTCCCAGCCGGAAGTTGAGTTCCGCCTGGCGGCCCTCGGGGGTATCGCCGAAAAACTTGGGCATCTGCACCGAATTGGCCGAGAAGAAGGCCGCATTGTCGGCACCTTTTCGAAGGGTGAGACCGATAAATCCCTGTTCCGCGAGTTCGAACTCCCGCCGGTCCGAGAGGTTGACCTCCACCGGCCCGATCAGGGTTGACTCGCCGCCCTTTTCATAGACATGGATCGGGAGATCGAGCACACCGCCCCCGCTCTGGGGACCGATGATGTTGGGACACCACCGATATTTGGCAAAACTCTCCGTCACCCGCGTGGCGAAACCGAATGCCGCGTTCCCCCAGAGATAGTTGGCCCGGTCTCCTTTTGTCTGCTCGCTGTAGCGGAAGACCTTGACCGGGTTCTCCGCGCCGTAGGGGGTTCGAAGCATGAACCGGGGCATGGCAAGACCGACGTTTCGGGCATCGTCCGACTCCCGGAACCCCTGCCATTTGGCATACTGGGGCCCTTCGAAGATCGCGTCGAGATCCTTTAAAGCCGGCAGTTCCTGAAAAGAGTCGATATTGAAGAACTGAGGCCCGGCCCCGGCCACGAAGGGCGCATGTGACATCGCGCTCACACTGGCCACCTGGCGGAGCAGTTGTACGTCCTTGGCCATGGGGCCGAACTCGTAGTTGGCCACGATCGCGCCGATGGGCTCCCCGCCGAACTGACCGTATTCGCTCGTATAGACATGCTGATAGAGGCCCGACTTGGTGATCTCGGGGCTGTCCTCGAAATCCTCCAGCAGATCCTCTTTGGAGACGTTCATCATGTATATCTTGATGTTCTCCCGGAAATCGGTCCGGTTGATCAGCAGGTTCAAACTCGACCATGCCGACTCCATCTCCTGGAATTTCGGGTGATGAAGGATCTCATCGATCTGAGAGCCGAGCCGGGCATCCAGCTCGGTGATCATGGCGTCCACCTGCCCCTTGTCCACCTTCTCCCGGGTCTTTTCGGGGTCCAGAAGCTCCTTTAAAAAGGCCTCCACCCCCCGCCTGGCCATCTCATACCCCTCATCGGTCTCATTGATGCGGGTCTGGGCCATGATCTCGTCCAGAAGCGACCCTTCGATATCGGTAGTCTCCTCCCGGTCATCAGCCTCTTCCTCCTGGGTTTCGACAACTTGTTCTTCGTCAGCCATTATCCTGTACCTCCCTTTCGCCAGAAGGCGGTTGAGCGTTCGGGGTTTATTTTTCAGTGACGGACTCAACACCCAGTTCCTTTGCCAGTTTTGCCCGGGAGTCGTCATTCTGAATCATCTTCTGGATCGTCTTGCGTACGGCCGGCACATTGCCCAGCGGACCTTTGAGCGCCATCAGGGCCTTGCGCAGCTCGATGATCTTCTTCAGATCCTCCGCCTGCTCCACAATGCTGTCCGGTTTGAAATCACTCATATTTCTGAACTTGAGATTTAACGACATCTCAGCGTTCTCCTCGCCCGAAAGCCGGTCAGCAACATTCAGATCCAGGTTCAGATCCTGGTCCGCCATCACCTCGCTGAAGTTGTCCTTGTTGATGTCGATGGGATCGCGCTCCTCCACGGTCCGCTCATCCTCTCTATGGGTGAAATCGCCCAGCACGAGAAGCTTTAAGGGAAGCTCCTTCTCCTCTGTCATGCCGCCGGTCGCGGACTTGTAAAGGATGTTGATCCTCTCCTTGGGCGCAATGGAGCCGTCATTGCTCATGCCGTTTCTCCTTGGATGTTAGGGTAAAGGGTTATTCAACAAAGCCCGTGCCGAAACGCGGACTTAAGCTGATTCTTTTATGGAGGTTAGACTCTGGCTTTTGAGTGAACCGAATGAACTTCAAACGAATGAATATTGTTTATCCATCCATCCATTCTTCTTCACTGATTTTAGTTCTATTTAGATTATGCTTCAAACGCTGTCAAGCGAAAAATGGCTTCATGCCAAATTTTTCTGCTTTTCAATAGCGCCCTCCTGTTTTTGAACAAGATCAAGGTTGCAAATCTGCGTCTGCTCTGCTACAAAAATATCTAACAGTTGGGAGTTGCCATTCGGACCATCTGTAAAAATTTCTTATCCGGAGCCGACCGAGCCATGAAATCAAAAAAGTTTATTCTCCTCCTGTCGGGACTGCTTATCGCGGTATCCCTCTTCCTGCTCTATCGCATAGAGACGGAACAGCCTGCCGAGTCAATCCACATCGCTTTCGTCGGCCCTCTGACGGGTCCCAGCGCCAAAGCCGGGAAGACTCATCTTCAGGGCGCACAGCTTTTTGTGGAACAGATCAATCGGACAGGCGGCATCCATGATCGGCCTCTGGTGCTGGACATCTACGATGATGCCAATGACAAAGACCTGGCCGTAAAAAGGGCTCAGGAGATCGCGGCAGCAGGCAGGGCCGTTGCGGTGATCGGCCACAACTACAGCTCCTGTTCGGCCGCGGCCGGCCAGATCTATCAGCAGCATCGGATTCCGGCCATCACTCCCAGTTCTACCGGAACCGAAGTGACCCTAAACAACCCCTGGTATTTCAGAACCGTCTTCGACAATCCCTTCCAGGCCCGATTTCTGGCCCACTATATTAAAAAGGTGATGGGGGCTCCACGGATCAGCATTATCCATGAGGATCTCTCCTACGGTCTGGAACTGGCAGATGTTCTGGAGCAGACCGGTACGGAGATAGGCATGGAGGTTGTCTACAGAAAAAAGATCATTGTGGAGGACCCGGAGCTGGATCAGTCGATCGAAGAGATCATTGCAGATCTCAGGAGACAGGAGAATCCGACACCGGTCTTTCTCTCCCTCCATGCTCCGGAAGGGATTCGCATCGTCACCCGGATGCGGGATGCAGGGCTGAAACATATCATCATCGCGCCGGATGCGATTGCCTCCCAGATCTTCAGCAATGGGTTTTCCGATCTTCCCAAAGAGCGGATTTCACCGGGATACTACACCAACGGCATCTATGCCTCCACCCCCATCATTTTCGATACGGCAAACGAAAATGCCCAGCATTTCGAAACCCTCTACACCCAGAAGTACGGAGAATCTCCGGGCTGGCATGCCGCCTACACCTACGACACAGCCATGCTGATCGCAGAGGCCATACGGCAGACCGGTGCAGAGGGCAGCCCCGAGACCATTGAGGCCGACCGGGAGAAGATCCGGGATTTTATGGCCGGCATCGATTCCGTGGAAAGGGCCATCGAGGGCGTGACCGGCTTCACCTATTTCAACGAAAACCGCAATCCGCCCAAACCGGTCTCCATCGGCGTCTGGCGGAACAACAACCTCATCTCCGCGCTGACGCAGCTTCAGATGATCCGCAACTTAAACGAGATCATCGATCTGGATGCGGCAATGGACCAGGGGCGGGTTCTGCTCATCGACAACAAATATATGTACCGCACCAATGTGGTCTATACTGGTATCCGGATCAACCAGGTCCGGGAGATCGACTTCGTCCGGGGAACCTGCCTGCTCGATTTCAACCTCTGGTTCCGCTATCGGGGGGAGATCGATACGGAAGATATCCGCTTCATCAATGCCCCGGCCCCAATAAATCTCGGAGATCCGGTCAAAGAGGACCGTCAGGGGGATATGGTCTACAAGAACTACCATGTGGAGGGGACATTCAAGATCGATTTCCTCCCCCGGCAGCCCGCTTTCGGAAAACATGTGGTGGGAGTGCGATTCTTTCATCAGTACCTTTCCCGGAACAACCTGATCTATGTCATCGACGTGGTGGGGCTTAATACGGGCCGTTCTCTTGTCGAAGAGATGCGGAGTGGGCAGGTGATGAGCAGCATCGGAGACTGGACCATCGCGGCGGCACACTTCTTTCAGGAGATCGTTGGCAAACCCTCTATGGGGAACCCCGAATATCTGAACATCCAGGGGGGAATCGTGGAGCATTCGGCCTTCAACATTGCCGTTGAGATCAGTGAAAGAAGCGTTACTCCCCGGCGGAAGGCCCCACAGGAGATCGCATTTTTCCTGATGCTCGCCTCCGGGGCAGCCCTTCTGCTGCTCAAGATCCTTTTTCTGAAGCATCCGGAATCCAAGGGGCTCTGGCTCATGCTGGGGGGCTTCATGCTGCTCTTTCTGCTCTTTGCGGAGGTGATTGCCGTTTCCCGGCTGTCGGAAATCTTCGAGCCCCACTATATGAAGCTGATCGTTCTGGCCTTTGATATCGCATGGTGGATTATTCCGGCATATCTGCTGAAGCTCGCGGTGGAGCGCTTCCTCTGGACCCCGCTGGAGCAGCGTACCAACCGGACGGTCCCCAACGTCCTGCGCCGCTTCGTGGCCTACACCATCTATGTGCTGGCCTTCTTCGGCATCATCGCCTTTGTCTTCGACCAGCGCCTCACCAGCCTGCTGGCCACATCGGGGGTGCTGGCCATGATCATCGGCCTGGCCATCCAGATCAACATCTCCAATATCTTTTCGGGCATCGCGATCAACATGGAGCGCCCCTTTCGCATCGGGGACTGGATCAAGATAGGAAACTACGACGACGGAAGGGTGGTGGACATCACCTGGCGCACCACCCGGATACAGACCGGAAACGGCTGCATTTTAAGCATCCCCAACAGCCAGGCATCGGAATCCGCGGTTCAGAACTTCAGCTATCCGGACGGCTTCTACAAACAGATCTTCACGGTGCAGACGGACCCGGTCCACCCGCCGAACCGGGTCAAGAAGATTCTCATGGATTCGGTGCTGGCCGCGGAAGCTGTGATAAAGTCCCAGCCCCCCCTGGTGCGCTACCTGGGGGTCAACCAGGCCACCCACAGCCAGAGCGTCCCCTGGGCCGCCAACTACCTGATCATCGCGCCGGTCTGGGACTACAGCATGAAGGCGACCAACTACGACTCCATCTGGGAGCGGATCTGGACCCACCTCAACCGTGCCGGAATCCGGCTGATCACCCAGCGCCAGGATATCCATCTCTACCAGGAGACCGAAATCCCCTATGACAAGGCCGCAGACCCGATCTCCATGGTGGAGGAGGTCGATATCTTCACCCCCTTTCCGCCGTCTGACCGAAAGGAGCTGAGCCGGCGGATGCGGCTCTGCCATCTCCAGGAGGGGGAGAAGATCTTTTCCCAGGGGGAAGAGGGGGATTCTCTCTTCATCATCTCCGAGGGCGTTATGGGCATTTGGGTGAAGCGGGACAAGGGAGACCCGGTGGAGGTGGCACGGCTGGGTGCCGGCCATTTCTTCGGCGAGATGTCGCTGCTGACCGGGGAGCCGCGCACCGCAACGGTCCAGGCCGTCACCGAAGCCCGCCTTTTCGAAGTCACCAAGGCGGACATCGAATCCTTTATGGAGCCCCAGCCCGACATCGCCCGGCAGCTCGGCAGGGTGCTGGCACGGCGCAAGGCCGCCACCGAATCGGCCATGGATGCCGACGAGAAGTCCCGCACGGTCCAGGAGGCGGAGAGCCAGCAGTTCTTTCAGAAGATTCGGGCGTTCTTCGGGTTTTAAACGCCTCAGCCCGATAATCGACCCTTCAACTCAGGATCATCACCTTTGTCTGACAGGGAACCAGCGACATTCCGATCGCTCCCGGGGACATGCCGTTCTGCCCGGTCTGGTTCAGCATCTTGGTGGCCGGCATCCCCATCTTGAAGACCTTCATGCTTCCCATCAGATGTTTGGTGGGCCCCATCACCATACCGGAGACGGGATTCATATTGACGCCGGGATTGTCTCCGCTGCTCATGGGAACCGTGGTCATGAGGTTGTGATCCGGCATGGCCAGGGTAAAGAGCTTGAACTGATTGGGAATGGCCGTGGGAGGATTGGAGATGTTCGGGTAGGGAATCGGCGTGGGCACGGGCCCTGCCGGTGTGGGAATCGGCGTCAGACAGACATCCGGAAAGGCGAAATTCATTCCGCCCCCCTGTGTGTTTGCAAAGGGCATATCAATGTCCTCCTCATCCCATATGGATGCGTTCGCCATCCAGTTTCATGTCTTTGCGGGCCGTTATATTGGCATACCGGGAGCGCAGGGTCAGGGTTCTTCTGACCGTCTGGATCAGATCCCCGATCCGAAGGGTCTCCACTCCCTCCACAACCCGAGCGACCGTTTTGGCCCGCTGAGTCACCCGGTCCGATACCGCGGTGATCGCCTTTACGAAAAGATTCGCCTCATCAGCATGGGTCTCCACCTTCCGAGCCCGCAGGGTCAGCTCGTCGCTGATCATCCGGCTTTTTCCGCTGACAAGGCTGACTTCGGGCGCGGCCCCATCGATCCGTTTGAGCGCGGAAACCTCGACCCGATTCCCGGCCTCAAGCGCGATCGTTCCCTTTACGGATCTGAAGCAGACATCACCGGGAAAATCAAGGGTCATCTTCTGCTCTTTCCGCTCCAGAACCGCCAGAACAAAGCACTCCTGAGCCGAGCAGGAGAGGAGCACCCGGTCTCCGGGGACCGGAGAGACCAGGCAACTGAATGCCCTTCCCGCATGGATCACAGCTCCGTTGATCTCGACAATCACCGATTCATCGGGCTTTGCCTTCACGATTCCCGTTTCAAGGGAATGTCCATTCCGGGAATCGGAAAAGGGTATGATATTCGTCTTCATCTCAACCTCCATTCTTTGATCACCTCCATACTTTTTTTTATATTGTCAGGCTTTTATAATGTCAGGGTTTGAAGTTTTCGGCCTCGGCTCTTTTCGGATCGGTTCCCAGTGCCAGCGGCTTTGTGGAACCGCTCCAGATGGTTTTGAGATCGATGATCTCATGCAGGTTTGTCCGGTACAACTGCGTGTCGGAGAGATCGGCTCTGGTCAGATCGGCATGGGAGAAATCGGCATAGGTGAGATCCGCGCCCGGAAAAAGGGCGTTCTCACAGTTGGCCCCGGTAAACCGGGCCTGAATCAGTACCGCCTTCGTAAAATCGGAAAAGGAGAGATCCGCGTCATTGAAAAGGGCCTCCTCCAGTTGTGCGCCGGCAAATTTTGCCCCCTTCAGCTCTGCATTGACAAAAATCGTTCTGCCGGCAATGGTCCGGCGGAAATCCGCGGCCGTCAACACTGCGCCGGCAAACCCGCACTGGGTCAGATCGAGACCCGTGAAAACCGCCTCAGTGAAATCGGCTTCAAGGAACTGACACTGCACCAGTTTCGAGGTCGTGAAATCATGCCCTTTGAAGTTTGGCTTCATGAAGAAGGCCATGTTCAGGACTGCCCCGGAAAAAGAGGTCTTTTCCATCTCCGGTTCGATGAAATTGGAACGATAATGTTTTGAACCGCCGAAGTCGGCCCCCTGCAATTTGCAGTTGATGAAATTGGTATTCTCCGATCTGATTTTTTGAAAAAGAGTTCTCTGCAGGTCGGCCTGAACAAAATTGGTATTCTGTAGAACAGCTCCGGAAAAGACCGCTTGGGCCAGCTCCGCGTCCACGAAATTGGCATTGGACAGTTCCGCACCCCGAAAGATCGAGCGGTTTGCGATCATCGAGGTAAAATTGGCCCATCGCAAATCCGCACCATCCAGACAGGCGCCGGTGAAATCGCATTCTATGAAGTTGGCCTCCTTTAAAAAAGCGCCTTTCAAATCCGCGTCGGAAAAATCCACCCCCTGAAAAATCCCACCGCCAAGATCCGCGCCCCGGTAGTCGCCGCCGGAAAGATCCTTTTCCGATATGATGGGAATATCCGCTTCGCCCTTGACCTGAGTTTCCAGCTCATCCTTTTTCATCGGGGTCTCCAGTCTTTTAGAATCGTCCCCTCCAGGCAGGCGCCGGAAAAATCGGTCTCTCCGATGATGCTGTGCAAAAAGCTGGCCGAAAAGAGATTGGCCTCCCGGAAACTCGCGCCCGAGAGACATGCCTTCATCAGGTTGCCCTCCATGAGATTGATTCGGAAGAGGCGGGCAAAGCTGAGATCGGCCTTGATGAACTGGGTTTGAAAAGCCTCGGCCCTGTCGAATACGGCATGGGCGAGATTCGAGCCGCCGAAATCGGCTTTGTCCAGTCGGGCGCTGGTAAAATCGGCATTTTTCAGATCAGACTCCCGCAGATTGGCCTCCCGCAGGTCCGCGCCCGTGAAATCGGCTTGGGCCAGCCTGCAACCCCCGACAAAGCGGACATTTTTCATCTTTGCATTGCGAAAACTTGTGCCTTCAAGATTTGCTTCAATGAAGTTGACGCCTTCCAGAACAGCTCCGTCAAAACTCGTCTGCTCCACTTTCGGCTGAATGAAATTGGACTGGGTAAGATCCGCGCGGTCGAAACAGCATTCGGTAAAGGAGCGTTCGATGAAATTGGTCTCCCGGAGGGACGATCCGGTGAAGTCGGCGCGATGGAATTGGGTCTCGAGGAAAAGGTCCATGCTCTCTTTGAATTTGCAGCGATGGAAAAGGGCCCCTTCGATTTTTGATTTGGACAGTATAACGCCAGTCATATCCGCATCGATGAATCTTGTCTCTTTCAGGGTTGCGGCTCCGAGATTCGCACCGGTCAGATTCGCACCGGCAAGGTCTGTTCCGGTGAGATCGGCGTGAGCCAGGATAGCGCGGCTCAGATTTGAGCCGCTCAAATTCGTATGGCTCAGATCTGCATATTCCAGATAGGCGCCGCGCAGGTCGATACCGGAAAGATTCTGCCCGGACAGATCCACAAAAGCATAATCGCCGTCTGCGGTCTTTTCCCCTTTTTCATATGCGGCAATCAAGGCTTCGGCAATATCCGGCTCCTCACCCTCATGGGGGGAACTTCCCTCTTCGATATGATGAGCGATCAAGGCGTAGGATTCTTTGGCCTGCTCCTCGGCTTCTGCAAGGTGTTTCTCCGTCTCCTCCAATTGTTGCTTCAGTTCATCGAGGCTTGCCTCGGAAAAGGCCGCATCGCCAAAACTTTCTCCAAGCGCCTTTTTCAATTCGGCCAACTGTTCATCAGAAACCTTCCCGGCCATCTCCCCCCACCCGGAAAGGGAGACAAGCTCTTTTTTCATCTTCTCCAACTGGAGTTCGGCATCGTTGACTTTAGATTTTATTTCATTCAATTGCGTAACCAGCCGAATTCTGGGCAGGGGAGCGGTTTTTTCCGGGGTTGCCGACGCCCCTTCCAGTGCATCGATAAGGCCGTCAAGGTCAAAGGTCTCTCCCAGCATATCAAAGATCTCATCCAGTTCTTCGCTCTCTTTGAACTCATCTTTTTCCCTGATCAGATCTTTGAATTCCTGAAACCTACCGGCTCCCATCATTTCCCGATATTCCTCCTGCTCCTCCAAAGGCTTCAGCCGCTTTTTGACTTCTTCAACAAGGGCAGATTTCCGGTCTGCCGCCATCTTCTCCATATATTCCTGAAAATCATCAAACCCCTTCATGTTCAGCCGGGTGATATCCGGATTCGGCGGATCGTCAAAGGTTCCCGGAAGGATATTTTCAATCAGCTCTTTTATCTTTTTCTCTTCCGGCGAGGATTCCGATTCAAGGATATCTCCCGACGATCTCAACTTCTTCCGGAGATCTTCCAAATCCCGGGTCATGGCTTTTATGTCGATCCCTTCGATTTCAGCCGCTTCGATGTGACGGATCATCTCCTCCTGCTTTGAAAAGGCCTCCTCGATCTTTTCATCTGCCAGTTTTCGGTATTTCTCCTCCTGGACCTTTGCATAGTTTTCCAGATTCCGGTTCATCAGGTTTTCTATCTCCCCCTCGTCCTGTTCCTGCAAGGTTTCAAAACCACATTTACATCCTTGGGGAATGAGGGGGATCGTGTACATCATGTATTTGAACCCTTCTTCGGGATCGATGCGACGGGCGAATTCATCCGCATAGTGCTGCCGGGGGCGGGGCAGATCTTTGCAGTTTTCATGGGCCAGCATCACCTGTTTTACATCCGCTGCATCATCTTCCTTCACTTCAATGGAACCCCGATGAACGACAATGCCCAGGTTCTCACCGGGAAAGAACAAAACCGTATCGAGGCTGCAGGAGATCTCCTTGAAGGTGTTTTCACCGTTGACCCGGTGATTGATGAAGCAGCGGCCGTACACGCCGGGCAATCTGCCCCGGATGACCGGCATTTCCGGATTCATGTTCAAGATTTCAAAGGGCTCGTCTCCTTTGAAATATCCCTCGATCCACTGATCCGATGCTCCATCGTTGAAGAAGGTCCATTTTATGTCATCGGGCAGGCCCGGCATCCGGGTTTCCAGATATCGGTCATCATAGGTGCCGGCCCTGAAAATACGGGGTTCCCACATCCGGTCGATGGGTCCAAAACCGGCAGGTTCAGGCCGGTCCCCGGGTGAACCGACGAATTGATCCGGATACTCGATATTGGGCAGGGGATGAATATTGCCGGCCTCGGTTTCGATGGAGGCGATGCCCTTTCCCACAGGATTCTTCAGATACCCGTCCCCTCCAAAAGCGGCTTCATAAACAATCGGCATCTCCGTAAAGGGTTCCGGATCTGTCAGGCCGATGCTGCCGCCCAATATCTTTACCCATCTGCGATCCCCCTGTACGGCAAGTTCCTTGTGAACGGAGCCCAAGGTAACGGAGACCCTTCCCCCCTTGACCGGTTTGCCGCCAGGGGAGAAAAAGCTGCCGTATACCAGAACCTCTCCCGTTCCCTTGGGCATTCCACCATCCAGCATCCGGTTTTTTCCCAGCACTTTTCCGATCGCCTGCCATAGATCCTGTTCAAGTACGGGATCACGGGTGTCCAATTGAAATCCCCAGAGCAAGGAGACCGCAAAAAGATCTTTGCCCTGATAACGGAAGGATCTATGGAGAATACCGGAATGCAGCGATTTTATAATGTTCATTTCAATACCGGTGGCATCGATCCCTTATCTGCTATTGCTCTAGCTTTATGCCTGCATATTGGGTGAGCGAGATTTTCAAATTATTGATATTGCAGTTTTCCATATAGATATTAACGGATTGTTGTTGCTTAATTGCCGCGGCCTGCACCTTGATCGTTCGAATTTGTGAATTGAACTCACTTTCAATCTCTGCCATCTTATTCTTTATTTCACCACTGATCTTCCCTAAATTGATTTCGGTTTGAATAAGAGTACCCTGTACGCTCTCAATCTGTGCATCAACATACGGTTTTGAATGGGTTTCGATTTTAGTCTTCAAATCCTGGGCATCCAGATCGGCCTTCAACTTGAATCCTGTTTTCTTGAGCACGATTCCGATCGCATCGATCCCCCCCATATTGATGTCAACGCCCCCGAAGGGGCCGGCATGCATGTTCACATTTGCAAAATTCCCGTCAAAAGCGAATTTGAATTTGGGGAGACTGGGGAAATCGGCCTCGAAATTCATCCCCAGTATCTTGGCTTCGAAATGGGTCGGAAATCCCGACATGCCGTCGAACTTCATCTCGAAATTATCCACCACCCATGTATCCTTCCCCAGACCCTTCCCGCTCCATTCGGTCATCACGCCCATGCTGTTGTAGGTCACCTCTTCATGCCTGCCGCCGTAGGTATAGCTGTAGGTGTCTCCCAGATTGTGCTCCTCCTGATCCCCGATAGTGATGGAGATGGAATGGGCCTTGGTGTATTCATAATTACCGCCGACGATATCCGACTTTTTCGCCTTATGGTAATCCGTATCCTTGTCTACGGCAAATGTCTTTGTAACCCAGGTCTTATCCGCGTCCAGTTTTACATGTTTCCCACTGATCTTGCTGCCGCTTACCAGATCCGCAGGACTGGTGACAAGGTCTTTCAAGCCTTCTTCTCCGGATACGGTTCCCGGTTTTGCAACGGCCCTGTGGATGAACGCGGAGGCTGTCTGCAGCGCCCCCATGATGATGCCGCCCACGACCAGTGCCAATACGTTTTTCGACTTGCCGACCACAGCCAGAAAGATGCCGCCGATGACAGTGGCCCCCACGGCCCCTCCTGCGGTTCGAAGCAAAGCCGAACCACTGAATCCGCTGCTGGGAAAGGCCAACTCATGCTTCTTGTTTAAATCAATATCCTGATTGATATGGGCTTCCTCGTAACTGTTTCCGAGGTTGTAATTCCAGTACCCGCCGAAATCGTAGATATTGCCCTTCTGCCCGGTGATGGTGTCATGTTCGGCAAGAGAGACCCGTGCTCTTTTGATCGTATCGCTCCAGGAACGGTCTTTGCCGTAATAATCCTTTATATTGCTGGGGTTGTAATTGGCCTGGTCGATATTTCTGGTCCCGGTAGAAGCATCTTTGGAGCCGTTCAAATCAGCGATCAAAATATCGGTCGTCCCAACGGTGATATTGCTGTCGATCTGGCTGTCCCGTATTTTCACCTGATATGTGTTGCCGTATTCAAATATTTTCTTTTCGGAGGGGGTTCCGATCGCGCCCCCGTAATGGAAGATGTATTCATTGTTTTTCGACCACTTGTACCGGGGGCCGATCTGACGATCGATCAGGTAATTTCCGCTGTATTCGTCGTCCTCTGTCATATTGTCAATCGGATTGGGGGTCGTGTTTCTATAAGAGGGGTTACCGGTAATCGACATCCCCTCCGAATCTTTAACTCGGAAAGTAAAGAGTCCTTGTTCCAGAAACAGATCTTCGGTCCAATAACTCGTATCGTCCGGATTACCGAACCTGTCCCATTGATCGCTGTTGAATTCACCCGGGGTATCGATGGCTGTTTTGCATTTGTAACGAATATTATCCTCAAAAGCAATATCCCCCACACTGTAAGTCTGGGTGCTGCTGAACTGGGGCGCGGACAAAAGGTCATTGACGCATATATAAGTATTTCCCTGATCAGTGACGACAGCATCGGCACTATATGCGGATGGGGCATCATATGGTTGTCCGGAACTCTTTGATGTTCCGGACAAATTCCCATACTCATCTTTTGTAACGAATGTATGCTGTTTCCCGCCGCCGATCTCCAGCCTGTGAATGCCCTTTGTCACCCCGACGATTCCATCTCCGGGATGGTTCGGCGCCCCCAGATGCAGATATGTGCTGTTTTGCGGGGTGCTGAACTTCATCCGGTTCCTGCCATCCATATCCTCAAACTCCATGAGGTTTCCGGCACTGGTCCGAATGACGTTGCTGGTCTGATTCTTTCCGGTCACCACATTGGGCGTCGCAGGATTGGGCACCGCAGAGCTGATCAAAGGCCGGTCCGGGTCCCCGTCGATAAAGGAGAGCAGCACCTCGGTTCGCTGCCGCAGGGGAAAGTGCATCCCCTCGTTGGGCCCTGCATGAGGCTCGGCCTTTCGAAACCAGTATGATGCCTTGCCGGGGCCGTGGCTGTTCTCCCGGTCAAAGGGCAGCCGGATCTTGTACCGGCCCTGATCGTCCAGCTCCGCATATTTCCCCGAGGCCTCCCCGTCCACCACCGCATTGATCTGGCCGTGGAACCGGGGCTTTTCGGTGATCCGCTCGGGCCGGAACTGAACGGTCTCGGGAATCGCGATAAAGGAATTGTTGTAGGCCGATATCGGTTCCGCCTCTCCCGCGTCGGTGAGATAGCTTGGGGCAGCACCCTCATGTCGGATCTCTGCCAAAAGATACTCCTGATTGAAGCCCTCCCGATAGTGGCCCCTCATGCTGAAAAGATGGCCGGGCAGAAGACGGCTCACCATGCTCTCGCCGAAATACCGTTCTTTGCCCGCGAATATCTCCTGTGCGCGAATCCCGGCCAGACGATGTCCCTCCTCAGGGGTTTCGAAGTTGTCACCGTACCGGAAGACCTCCCCGATACCTTTCGGGTCCACCTCGGCCTTTCCCGTGACATCCAGGCTCGGTTTTTCGTAGTTGTAATCCTTGAGGACAACCGTTCTCGGCATCCGCTTCTGTTGGCAGACCAGGGCATGGATGTTGTTGACGGCCTCGTCGATATCCAGGCCCGCGGCGGGCGAGTAGTTGACTTGGGGATCTTCCACGGGAACGTGCGCCTGGCGCAGATCGCAGAAGACGATCCGCTCCCGGTCATCCCCCTGCTCGAAATAGTAGTAGATCCCCTCGTGCTCCATGAGCCGGGAGATGTAGTTGAAATGGGTCTCGTTCCACTGGCAACGGTAGGGGTGCTTGGGATAGCTGCCGTTCAGGGCCATCCTGTAGTCGATGTCCGGGTTCAGGCCGCACTCCTGAAGGACAAAGCCGAGGATCTCCGGCACATCGGTTCCGGGCCGGTCCGCCTGATCATTGAGGTAGATCTCGTTGGCCTGGTAGAGGGAGAGGTGCCAGAGTTTCGGCACCAGAACGACCCGGTAGAAGGTGAAGCGGTCCACCTGGTGGCGCTGCTCGAAACCGGAGAGGACCCCGTGAACGGGCCGCTCGTACCGGCCGATCCGCATCCGGAGGGTACAGGGGGAGGAGAGCATGGCATCCATGTCGATGTCCGGGCTCTCGGATTTGAGGTTTATGGTGAATTGATAGGGGCGGGATATGGCTTCGAATCCCTTGAAGTCGATGACGGAAAAAGAGGCTTCAGGGCTCAGTCCCTGGCAGGTGAATTCATAGATGATTTGGTCGGGCATGGTCGTTTCCTCCTGCTGAAATATCTACCCGATACGGCTCGGCCGCGGGCTACCTTCCGCAGGTTACGGCCCGATTTTTCGAATGAAACTCACCCCCCAGTTCTTTTTACCGGTTTTCATCGGTTTTGTCCAGCAAAGACCGCCTTGGGTTGAAACCCCAGGCGCAATCATTCAAAACCGGCTGAAGGCCCGTTCCGATTCCGAATTCTCTCCATGCCCCCATCGACATAACCGGCTTTCAGCCGGTTTTTCGGGTTCAGACTGGGGTTTCAAACCCCAGCTCATTTGACCCGCCGGATCTCGGCCCCCGGCAGATCCATGGAGATCCGCCATTCGATCTCCCGGATCAGGTGGTTGACCTCCTGAAGAAAGGTCATATAGATGTTCTCGTTGCGGATCCGGCTGCCGAAACGGGTCTCCAGGGCCTGGCTCTTGATGTTGATGGCCTCGTTGAGATACCCTTTGAGCACCCGGAGATCCTTGGCTCCCCGCTGCCCCTCGTAGATCCGGGCCATCTCCTTGAGCCAAGTCTCCACGGTGCGGCTGTCCTGCACAAAGAGCCGCTTCTCCCGGTCCTCGTGTCGATTGGCCCACTTGTACCAGCCAAAGCCGATTCCCGCGGCCAGCAGAAGGAGAATCCACTTGAGCCGGCTCAGGGTCTCCATGAAGTCGGAGAAGCGCTGGGCTCCCTGGTAGGGATTGAAGAAGCTCTGCGCGCCCGGGTGGAGGGAGAGCAGACTCCATGCCTTGTCCTCGGTGAGCCGGTATTTTCCCACCAGCGCGGGGGCCTGGCTGCGCAGATCGATGGTGTAGAGGACCGGAAGGATCGGTGCAATCCGTTCCGAAGGGGTATTCCGATGCGCAGCCAGGAAGGCCAGGGTGCTGACGGTCTTTACCGGCTGCTCCGGCATGGGCTTCAGGACGCTGGAGAAGACCCCCTGGGGGATGACGTTGGGGGTGAGGTAGGGCTTGTGAAAGGAGAGTCCTCCGGCCTCTTCGATGGGCATCAGGGTATATTTGCCGGTCATCATGAACTTTTTCAGGGTTGGGTTCAAGAGGCTTGTGGAGACGATCGCGGCCTCGATCTCCGGGTTGGTCTCCATCTCGCTGAAATGGGAGGAATTGAACCGCAGATCCTCCGGAATGATCCCGTAGTGTTCCAAGATGTTGGTCGCGCCCACCCGCTCCCCGGAGCCCACCTGTCCGATGGCCACGCCCCGGCCTACCATATCCGAGAAGGAACGGATGGAGGAATCCCGGCGCACGATCACCTGGATGAAATCGTCCCAGAGCGGGGCCACCGCGGCCAGGTTGTCCATGGGGATCGCGCCGTTCTGGACAATGGCCAGATCCGCTTCCCCCGCGAGCAGCAGGGATCGGTTGTCCACGGTTCCCTTGGTGACGAGCACCTCCACCTGGTAGTCGGTGTTCTTCTCCACATACTCTTTCAGGATGGTTCCGAACTTGTAGTAGTAGCCGGTCTTGCCCGCGGTCGCGAGCCGGATCACCTTGGGGGGTTGGGTGTGCTGATACCCCCAGTAGGCCGCGACAAGGAGGGCGGCCCCGATGACCAGCCATGCGCCCCATCTTCGGATGATGTCGAATGCTCCCATTTCTGGCTCCCTCTATCTCATTTTTCCGTTATGAACCGGCCTTTTTCCGCGCGGCGGCCTGCTGTTGCTGCTGCTGGGCCTGGAGGTTCCTCTGAAGCTGCGCCTGGGCCTGCTGCAGAGCCTGGTTCATGGTCTGGATCAGGGTGTAGGCGTTCTGAACCGAGGTGACGATCCGGTCCGAGATGGTCACATGGCCCGGCATGGCCCGGTGGATGTTGCCGAACTCGATCACCACGTCCCCGGCGCCAACATAGACGTTGAAGACGTCCCGGTAGACGTAGTCGAGATCCGGAGAGACATGAAACTGGATGTTCTGCTGTTCTTCCTCGGCTGCAGGTGCTTCTGTTTTCGGTTCTGTCATGGATGCTTCTCCTTATTTTAGGACATGATCATTACTTTGAACTGGGACGGCACCAGGGT
>JAABSZ010000005.1:0-57986 GCA_011390135.1 Desulfobacteraceae bacterium
GTAATGCTCCTGCGTCAGATACCGCGTGGATGCGCCTCCCGGAAGACATGCCTTGAACCGGCTCCCCTCCCGCATACCCCCAGCGACATCCTCGATGATCTCCGAAAGGGGGATTCCGAGGGGCAGCTCATAACATCCCGGCTTTGCCACCTTTCCGCTGACGGCAAAGAGCTTCATTCCCGCGCCCGATTCACTTCGGGCAAGGCCCTTGAACCAGTCTCCGCCGTTTCGCAGGATGTAGGGAACATAGGCCAGGGTCTCGGTGTTGTTGACCACCGTCGGCTTTCCCCAGAGCCCCTTGACTGTGGGATAGGGGGGCGGACGGAATGGATTTGGCCGTTTTCCCATGAGCGCGTTGATCAGCGCGGTGGCCTCGCCGCAGATATAGCGGCCCCCGCTTCGATGCACCTCGATGTGGAAGGAGTAGCCGGAATCCTGGATGTTGTCGCCCAACCATCCGGCCGCCTCGGCCTCGGCGATCGCGTCCTCCAGGATGCGGGCCGTCCGTTCGTAGGATGGCCGGATAAAGACATAGCCCTGGTTCGATTCCACGGCATAGCCCGCGATGATAATTCCCTCGATGAGGGGATGGGGCCGCGTGTGGATCAGCACCCGATCCTTGAAGGTTCCCGGCTCCATCTCATCGGTGTTTGCGATGATGTATCTCGGATATTCTGCATCTTCGGGCACGGTGAGCCACTTCTTTCCCGTGGGAAATCCCGCGCCGCCCAGCCCCCGGAGCCCGGCCTCATCCACCTTCTTGCGCACCTCCATCGGCTTTAAGGTCGAAAGGATCTCTCCCAGGGCCTCGTAACCGCCCTCGTCCCGATACTCTTCCAGCCCGAAGGTGTGGCCTTGCCTGCGATCTTTAAGTAGGATCTGTGTCACGCTCTTTTGCCTCTGTTCTTACAGCTTCCGTGGTGATCTCCCGGGCCATGTTCCGGTATCGCTCCAGCAGGCGGTCGATCTTGTCCGGCGTCAGATCTCCGTATGCCCGGTCATTGATCAGCATGGCCGGCGCATGGTCGCAGTAGCCGATGCAGCAGACCGGCAGCAGGGTAAAAAGGCCATCTGCGGTGGTCTCCCCCGGGCTGATGGAGAGGCGGTTTGAAATGTGATCCATCACCGACTGGTGGTTCTCCAGCCAGCAGACCGCGCTGTCGCAGACCTGAAGGATGTATCTGCCGACCGGCTCTCTGAAGATCATGTTGTAGAAGGTGGCCAGCTCCTCCAACTGGGTCGGCGACATCCCCAGCAGGTCTGCGGCCTCGATCATGGCTGCATCGCTCATATATCCTAAATGCTTCTGGATAATGAACATCACATCCACGGCCTTCTCCCGGGGATGCACCCCATGCGCGATCAGCTCGGCCAGCTCGTTTCTCAACTTCTCCGGCAGCATCGAAGCCCTGTCGGCCCGTTCGTTCGATTCATGGTTCAACTCATGGTTCAACATAGATTATCTGTCACTCATCGGTTGACATTTCCATCAGCGGTCCGTATCCGGCATGATATAGTCCATCGAGCCCAGAATTGCGGCAAAATCGGGAATGTTTCCCCCAACCGCCATCAGGGGCAGGGCCTGAAGGTGGGCAAAATCTGGCCCTCTGATCCGCATCCGGTAGGCCGCGTTGATCCCGTCGCTGACCACATAGTAGCCCTGCTCGCCCCGGGAAACTTCGGTTGCGCCGTAGGCTTCCCCAGCAGGAATCTTGGGGCCCCGGGTCGCATTGATGAAATGGTGGACCATGCTTTCGATGTCCTCCAGTGTATCGGCCTTCTGAGGGATGCAGTACCGGTAATCCTCGCTTACATACCGGCCCGGCGGCATATTATCCGCGGCCTGTTGGATGATCTTCAGGCTCTGGCGCATCTCCTCCATCCGGACCAGATATCGGGCATAGCAGTCACACCCATTCTCGGTCGGAATCTCGAAATCGAACGCGGGATAGGCTGAATAAGGGCCTTTTTTCCGAAGATCCCATTCCAGACCGCAGGCTCTGAGCATCGGACCAGAAATGCCCCACTCCATCGCATCTTTTAAAGAGATGATTCCGACACCCTTTGTCCGGGCCTTGATGATCGGGTTGCGGGTGATGAGCCGGTCATACTCTGCAAGGCGTTTGGGGAAGATTTTGACGAACTCGTCCACCATCGCCTTCCACCCATCGGGAAGGTCCATCGCGACGCCACCGATGCGGAACCAGCTCGGGTGAATCCGGCCCCCGGTGATGGTCTCCACGATGTCCATCACCATCTCCCGCTCCCGGAAGGTGTAGAAGGTGGCGCTCATCATTCCGATGTCATGGACAAAGGTTCCCACCCAGAGGAGGTGGTTGCTCAGACGGAAGAACTCGGAGAGCATGACGCGGATATAGGCGGCCCGATCCGGCACTTTGATCCCAGTCAATGTCTCCACGGCCGTAAGATAGGAGAGGTTGTTGGCAACCCCGGCAAGATAGTCGACCCGGTCCGTATAGGGGATGAACTGGTGCCAGGACTGGCGCTCCCCGACCTTTTCCGCGGCCCGATGGTGGTACCCGATCTCGGTCTCCATGTCCAGAATCTGCTCGCCGCTGAGGGCAAGCATAAAGCGGATCAGGCCGTGGGTTCCGAAGTGGTGGGGGCCGTAGTTCAGGACAAAGGCATCCTTGTGGGTGGAGCGCTGCTCTAAAAACTCGGCCGCGTCATAGGGCTGATTTCTTCGGGCATCGGTCAACGTATAGGGGGCCATCTCCGTTGCCCTGCCCGGATAGGATTTGCGCAGCGGGTGGCCCTGCCAGTTCTGCGGCATCAGAATCCGCCGGAGGTCCGGGTGGCCTTCGAACCGAATGCCGAACATGTCGTAGACCTCCCGCTCGTACCAGTTTGCGGAGGGCCAGATATCGGTGATGGAATCGACCGGCGGCTTCTCCTCGATCCTTTCCAGGGGAACCTTGAGCCGGATTCTTCCCGCACTTTCAAAGGAGAGGAGCTGATAGACCAGGGTATAGTCGGGCAAGTTTTTCCGGTTTCGCCGGGCCGACTCATCCACCGCGGTGAGATCGTTCAGGCGCAGATATTTCGGGCTGGCTTCGGTCTTTAGATACTTCAAGACCGATTTGATCCGATGGGGCAGCACCGTAAAGACCGGCATGTCGGATGTGGGGCTCTCCATCTGCACATCAGTGCCGAACCGGAGCGACATCTCATGGGCTAAAGTCTTTTCCGAAGCCCGCAGCTCGATCTTTGCGGCCGGCGGGGTCCACATTAGATCGGATCTCGACCCCTCGAAGAGCGGCGGCGTCACCGAAGTTCCCCGGATCGTAATCCCTTCGTAGCCGGGCCCCCGAGGATCTCTCGATTTGGTCTTCCCCTCACGGAGAATCGGCGTGGTGGTTCCCTGGCTTCCGCCCGGAAGATGAAAGACCGACCGGGCCGGCTTTTCCTCGTTCGCTATCTTCTCCTGCAGCATCATAAGCCCCTGGAGCAGGGCCTCGGGCCGGGGCGGACATCCGGGCACATAGACATCGACCGGAAGGATCTGGTTGACCCCCTGCACCACGCTGTAGACATCGTACATCCCGCCGGAGTTGGAACAGGATCCCATGGAGATCACCCACCGGGGCTCGGCCATCTGCTCGTAGAGGCGCAGGATGGCGGGCGCAATCTTTTTGAATACCGTTCCGGAGATGATGAGAAGATCGGCCTGCCGCGGAGAGCCCCGGAAGACCTCGGAGCCGAAGCGGCTGATATCATATCTTGAAGTAAATGCGGTCGACTGCTCGATAAAACAGCAGGAGAGGCCGAAAAACATGGGCCAGAGGCTGTTCTTGTGGGCCCAGTTGATGACGATATCTCCCAGGCGCAGCCCCGCATCGGTCAACCGGTTCACAGGTTCGGGCCGGTGGTGGGTCCCCACTCGAGTCCTCCCTTCTTCCAGAGGTAAAAGAGGCTGATCATCAATACGATAATGAAAAAGGAGATCTGCAGCCATCCCTTGACCCCCAGGGGCTCGTATGCCACGGCCCAGGAGAAGATGAACGCGGCCTCCACATCGAAAAGGAGAAAGAAGGTGGCTACGAGGTAGAAGGGGACCGGATAGGAGAAACGGGCATGGCCCGTAGGGATGATCCCGCTTTCATAGGCTCTTGCCTTTTCGGGATTCTCCCGCTTCTCTCCGATCCATGCGGTCAGGATCATTATGACGGCCATGAGGCCGACAACGATGAGCGCGAAGATCACCAGGCTGGCGAAGCCCGGGTCCCACGGGGAAAAGCTTAGACTGACAGGTTGAAGTGCAGGTTCCATGACATCCTTCGTAAACAGTCGAGATAAACGGTCGAGCGGTTTCCGGTTGCTTCTGCCTTCAATAAATCAGATGTCAGCATAACAGGATACTTTTCAGAAATCAATGGGGAAAATTATGTATTTGCACGGGTCGGGGCTCTTGCTCCGCTCATCTTCAATAAAGAATAGGGCAAATCCAGCCCATGAATAGGGTTTTTACCTTATTGCCCTGACATCTGTTCAATGGCAAAATTGCATTTCCAGACAGAATGGCCGTGTAAATTTCAAAAAATCTTTATACACTGGAAAACCCTTTTCGGAGTCGATCATGAAAATCTGCATGTTTACAAATACCTATCTTCCCCATGTGGGGGGTGTGGCGCGTTCCGTCTCCTTCTTTACCGAAGACCTGCGGGCAATGGGTCATGATGTTCTGGTGGTGGCCCCCACCTTTCCAAATGAGGGGGACGAGGAGGAGAAGAGCGCTGAGATAAGCAATGATGAGGATATGGTGCTTAGGGTTCCGGCCCTTCAGAATTTCAACGGAAGCGACTTTTCGGTGAGGATTCCCCTTCCCTTCATCATCGACGAGAAGATCGACGAGTTCGCGCCCGATCTGATCCACAGCCACCATCCTTTCCTGCTGGGAGATGCGGCCATGCGCGCGGCCAAATACCGGGATCTGCCGCTGGTTTTCACGCACCATACCCTCTATGAGAAATATACCCACTATGTCTCCTCTAAATCAGACGCGATGAAAAGGTTTGCCATCAACCTCTCTACGGAATACGCCAACATGTGCTGCCGGGTGATCGCACCCAGCGAAAGTGTTGCCCGGATGCTCCGGAAACGGGGGGTGGAGACCCCGGTGGAGGAGCTGCCTACCGGGGTGGATATCCGCTTCTTTGCCAACGGCAGCGGCGACAATTTCCGGCAGGAGCTGTCGATTCCACAGGATGCCTTTCTGGTGGGCCACCTGGGACGCCTTGCCTTTGAAAAGAATCTCGATTACCTCACCCAAGCCGTGGTCGAATTTTTGAAAAACCATCCCAACGCCGGATTTCTGGTGGTGGGCAGCGGCCCCAGCGAGGAAGATATCCTTGAGATTTTTGAGGAGAACGGAGTGTCGGATCGGCTCTTCATGGCCGGAAAACTGACGGGGCAGGCCCTGAGCGATGCCTACCATGCAATGGATCTTTTCGTCTTCTCATCCAGATCCGAGACCCAGGGGATGGTGCTGGTGGAGGCTATGGCCGCGGGCAAGCCGGTGATCGCACTCGATGCATCCGGGGCAAGAGAGGTGGTTGAAGATGGGGAGAACGGAAGGCTTCTTCCGGCAGAAACCCCGGCAGAAGAATTTGCCGAAACCATAAAAGAGGCCGCAGAAGATCCGGATCTTTTAAAAAAATGGGCAGACAAGGCATTCGAGACCTCCCGCCATTTCTCCAGAGAGGTCTGCGCGACCCGCCTGCTGGGGATTTACGTCGAGACCATCAAAGAGCATGACGCTTCCAAGGGGAAAGAGGATCTCGATATATGGGATGATCTTCTCCGGAGCATCAAAGTGGAATGGGAACTCTTGTCGGAAAAGGCGGCCGCGGTGGCCGGCATCATGAAGAGCGATGATGCCCAAGAGGTGGAACTTGATTAGAAAGATCGAAAAACTGATCCGGGGGCTTCGAAAGCGGCTGGCCCGAAGCGATCTGGCAGTGCGGATGCTGGGGCTTCCATGCGTGGGCGACGGCAGCACCGAGCCGGGGCTGATCATGATCCAGATCGACGGCTTTTCCCACCAGCAGCTCATTCGGGCACTGGAGAAAGGGCGGATGCCCTTTTTAAAGAGCCTCATCGATGGGCAGGACTATAAGCTCAAACCCTTCTACTCGGGAATTCCCTCCAGCACACCTGCGGTTCAGGCCGAGCTTTTCTTCGGGGTGCAGGTCTCCATCCCGGGCTTTGAATACTACCAGCGCAAAGATGGCCGCCATATGGTTCTTTTTGATACTGCGGTCGTCAACCTGCTTGCGGATCGTTTCAAAAAGGAGGGGGAGCCGCTGCTGACCGGCGGAGCCGCATATGCCGACATCTACACGGCCGGGGCCAAAGAGGCCCGCTTCTGCATGGAGACCTTCAACATCGAAAGCTTTCTGCGCCAGGCCAAGCCGATCCGGATGGGCCTGATCCTGCTCTCGCACTCTGGCAAAATCCTTCGGATCATCGGTCTCTCGCTGGTGGAATTCGGCCTTGCGGTTTACGATTTCGTGCTGGGGATCTACAACCGGCGGGACTTCTTTCGGGAGCTGAAGTTCGTCCCCACCCGCATCGGGGTGAGCATAGTCTTCCGGGAGCTGGTTCGGATGCACGTCAAGATGGATATCGCCAGAGGCATCCGCATTGTCCATGCCAATTTCCTCGGCTATGACGAGCACGCGCACCGGCGAAGCCCCTCCTCCCTCTTTGCCCACTGGACCCTGAAGGGGATCGACGGCGCGATCAGAGACATCTACCATTCGGCACGGCGGAGCGAATGCCGGGATTACCATGTGGTGATCCATTCGGACCACGGCCAGGAGGATGCCGACCCATATGGAAGTCTCCACGGTAAAGAGGTGCAGACCGCAGTGGCCGAGGTCTTTTCCAAAGGGGTACTCGCAGAAGTTCCGTTTCACCCTTCCGCAGAGGAGTTGACCAAAGAGTATCTCTACCGCCGGGGCCGCACCCATATCCGGAAAAAAGGGCTCCACCCGGATGAGATTCAACTCGGCTCCGATGCCATTGAAAAGATCAAGGTCGCGCATATGGGACCTCTGGGCCATATCTATCTGCCGGTCTCCACCACCCATGAGGAACGGGAGCATCTGGCCAAACGGCTGGTAAAGGAGACATTCATCCCCCAGGTCTTCTTCATCTCCGGGGAGCGGATTCTTGTGGCCAACCCGGACGGGGTTTTCGATCTGGACAAAGATCGGAAACGGATCATCGGAGAGAACCACCCCTTTCTGGATGCGGTTACGGAAGATATGGAGCGGGTCTGCCGCCATCCGGATGCTGGAACGATGGTCATCTCCGGCTGGCTTCCGGGAAAGAAGACCGTCACCTTTGCCACGGAGAACGGCTCCCACGGGGGCCCGGGCATGGATGAAACAAAAGCGTTCGTCATACTGCCGCCGAGCCTGCAGAAAAATGCCGCTTTTCTCAGGCCATCAGAACTCCGGGAACGGATCTTCGATTTTTTCAAAAACCATCCCCGAACCCGGCGGATCTTTCCCATAGAGCCGGAAAAGGGAAAAAGCCCGGAAAAAGAGATCCGGGTGATGACCTACAACATCCATAGCTGCGTCAACATGGATGGCCGGATCTTTCCGGAGAGGATCGCGCGGGTCATCGACGGGCTCAACCCGGACATCGTCGCGCTTCAGGAGGTGGACAACGGGCAGGACAGAACCCGCTTTACAGATCAGGCCCGGATCATTGCCGAATACCTGGATATGGAACACATCTTTCTTCCCCTGGTGGTAGGCTCCGATAACGGTAAAAACCACGGCTACGGCATCGCTGTCTTGAGCCGCTTTCCCCTGGAGGCCGTCAAGATGGACCGGCTGCCCGGGATGGCCCCCAAAGAGCCCAGAGGTATCATCTGGGTCAAGGTCCAAACCCCTGCGGGCCCGGTTCATCTCTTCAACACCCACCTGAGCCTCTATCAGAAAGAGCGAAAGCTCCAGATCCAAGCCATCACCGGGGAGGAATGGATCAAGGCTGTAGGAGAGAACGAGCCGGTGATCTTCTGCGGCGATCTCAATGCCGGCCCCAAATCGCCGGTTTACAAGGAACTCTCAAGCTGCCTGCAGGATGCACAGATAGTCACCCCCAGCCCCCGAACGCCCCAGCCCACCTTCTTCTCCCGAAATCCCATCTTCCGGATCGACCATATCTTCATATCCGATCACTTCAACGCGGTAGATCTCCAGGTTCCCAGAACCGATGATGCAAAGACGGCTTCGGATCATCTGCCCTTGATGGTGAAGCTGACTATGAAAAGCTAACGCCACTTTGGCTTCTTTCCGCCGTCATAGGATTTGGCAAGCCCCTGTTTGACCAGCATCCGGCCCAGATCCCTCCGGTCGCAGAAGACAGTGGCCAGTATCCGTCCGTATTTGTCTGCGGTACTGATGTTGTAGAGATCGATCCGCCTAGCGTTTTTAATCTTCGCTTCGGTAAATTCCTTTGCCTTCTGCGCCTTCTTCCGGACCCCCGGCCGGCTGTCCCTCAGCTCCGGTGTGTCGATTCCCCGGATCCGGATGCCGACGCTCTTTCCGTCGATCGGGTTGTGCCCCTTGATGTGGGCCTTGAAGGTATCGCCGTCGTAGACGCTCTCGACGCTCTTCACGGTGCTGTGCCAGACGCATTTCGGATCGGGCACCGGCAGAGGGTCCCGGCCCCGGAACCGCCAGAACAGAAATGCTCCGATCAGAACGAGTCCGACGGCCAGCCCCTTCAGCAGTTTCGGGTCCATACTCTGCAGCCGCTGCATCAGTTCCATCTTCAGCCCCCGATTCCCTTTTTGGTCTTGTGCCAGTAGAGATCACCGGTCTTGCCGATGAATCCGGGTACATTGGCCCCCTCCCGGATGGGTCCATCGGAACGTCCGGCCTTGTCATAGTTGAGCCTGCCCACGTCATCGATCACAAAGATGGTGTTCTGCCGCATCAGATTGATATACTTTTCATAGATCCGGATCTTGACCGCGATCATGTTCCCTCCGCCCAGGGACTGGTTGATCACCTCGCCGATCTGATATCCCCTGGAATAGACCTTTTCATCGCTCATGTGCGGCTTCTCCTCGAAAAGGACGTAATAGACCTTGTCTCCGAAGACCGGAATATCTGCAATATCTCTTCCCTGGAGGGATGCGCATCCGCCTGAAAGAAGCGTTGCTGCAAAGAGTAAAAGGGCAAACTGTTTCATGAAAACCTCCCTGATTGGTATAAAAACCTTCACTGCGGCAATGCCGACATCTTCAGCCTACCACCTCGGCCGGTAATTCACCATCTCTTTTTGGAAACTGTAAGCAGCGCATTCCGTGCTGCCAGAGCAAATTTTCCGCGGCAGAAGGAATCGTTCATCAGTGCCCGGCGCAGCCCGGCACTCAATTCCATCTGAACCCCTTTTCCGGATCTTCCCCGGTTGCAGATGTTTGCCCGATGTACCGCACCCATTCCAGAAGCCGGCGCGCGAACATCAAAGCCTGCTGTCCGGAGATTTTTCTCTATTCTTCTGCACAGCTCCGTATCGAGGCCCCCCAGCATGATGAATCGGTCATCCTTTTGCTTCTGCCCATGAATCGCCACCACGGTCTCCGCATCTTGAGCCGCAGAGAGCCCTGTCGGCTCATCGAACCGGTGGCTGGTGAGGTGGAGATCCCAGTTCTCTCCCCTTTTTTTTATACCGCTGAAGGTATAGCAGGAGAAGAGAGGCCCGGCAATCATCCGCGCGGCATGATCGGTATAGAATTCAATCCTGCCGCCGTGGGGAGCCATCAGCAGGATCTTTGACTCCCGGTTTCGATAGTCGATCCGGTAATCGAGTTCGGGGGTCTGCTCTTCTGATAGTTCGGCAAAGTTGCGGTATCGATCCTGGCTCATCCATTCAGATTATCATTTTTTCAGTTGTCTGTCATCGATGGCTCTGGTATCCTCATCATTGTTGGGTCCATTGTGAAAAGTAAAGAATAACTTGACATTCAAATGACATAGCCTTATATGAGATCACGAAAATCAAAGGGAAACCCGTGGGCTGATCATTACACCCGAAAGGCGAGAAAGGAGAACTTCCCGGCCCGCTCGGTCTATAAACTGGAGGAGATTCAAAAAAAACACCGGTTGATCCGTAAAGGACAGAAGATCCTCGATCTGGGGTGCGCGCCCGGATCATGGCTGAAATATGCCGCAGAAATCACAGGCCCTTCGGGGAGGATTGTCGGGGTCGATCTGAAGCCGGTTACGATTGCTCTTCCGAATCAGGTGCAGGTGATCGAAGCCGATGTCTTTTCTCTGGAGGGGCCATTTTTTGATGCCCAGGGAAGAGACTTCAACGGGGTGATCAGCGACATGGCCCCGACCACCACGGGCCATGCCGGCACCGATGCAGCAAGATCAGCCGCGCTTTGCCAGGCCGCGCTTTCCATTGCAGAGAATGGACTTGCGCCGGGCGGATTCTTCATCTGCAAGATATTTCAGGGGGAGGATTTCAACGCGTTTCTCAATAGGATAAAAGCCATTTTCAAAAAACAGAAGAATTTCAAACCCCAGAGCAGCCGAAAGGCCAGCCGGGAGATGTTTGTCATAGGAACCGATAAAAAATAAAAAGCAGGAGGAAGATATGTCCGGACACAGCAAATGGTCCACTATCCGCCACAAAAAGGGGGCGGCAGACGCAAAACGGGGGAAGATCTTTACCAAACTGATCAAGGAGATCACGGTCGCGGCCCGGATGGGCGGCGGAGACCTGAACTCCAATCCCCGCCTTCGAACCGCGGTGATCGCGTGCAAGGCCGAAAATATGCCCAAAGACAATATTGAACGGGCCATCAAAAAGGGAACCGGCGAACTCGAAGGCGTCAATTACGAGGAGAGTACCTATGAGGGGTATGGCCCCGGGGGCGCGGCCATCTTCCTGGAGTCTCTCACCGACAACAAGAACCGCGCGGTGGCCGATATCCGTCACATCTTCAACAAGAATGGGGGCAACCTCGGCGAGAACGGGTGCGTCTCGTGGATGTTCGACAAAAAGGGGTATATCGCCATTGAAAAGTCGGCCGCGAGCGAAGAGGCCGTGATGGAGGCCGCACTGGAGGCTGGTGCGGAGGATATCCGGGAGGATGAGGAGATCTTTGAGGTTATCACCGCGCCGGAGGATTTCGAGACCGTGAAAGAGGCCATCGATGGGGCCGAAATCCCCTATACCGAAGCCGAAGTGACACTGCTGCCCCAGACCACCACCGATCTTTCCGGCAAAGAGGCCGAGCAGATGATTCGGCTCATGGAGGCGCTGGAGGATTGTGAAGATGTCCAGAAGGTATACACCAACGCGGACATCCCGGAAGAATATGCAGCCGCATGAGGAGGAGCCGCCTTTAGAAGCGGGGCATCCATCTGATTCGAACGGATTCGGGCGGATTCAGACGGATTTGAACTGATTCAAAAACTCCGGCCCGGAGAAACCTGTGCCGGAGTTTTTTACGGCCCTTTTTGGGGAAAGCCGACGGGCAGCGGCAAAATCAATCCCCGATCATCCGGCGCACCGCATCCAGAGCCGGAACCCGCACGGATTCGGGAACCTTCACCTCTCCGGAGAGGTTCTCAAGGCTGTTGGCCACATCCTCCAGGGTAATCTTTTTCATATCGGGGCAGATCATGGCAGAGGAGACCGGATAGAAGATCTTGTCGGGCGCGGCCTTCCGGAGCGGATAGAGAATCCCGTTTTCCGTGCCGATGATAAAGGATTTCTCCTCAGCACTGGCCGCATGACGGATCATGCCGGAGGTGCTCATGACCAGGTCCGCAAGTTCCAGCACTTCGGGCCGGCACTCGGGATGGGCCAGAAAGAGTGCGTCGGGATGGTCGGCCTTTGCCCGCTTCACCGCATCGGTACTGAGGCGGTCATGGATGGGGCAGTACCCCTCCCAGAAATGGATCTTCTTCTCCGTATGCCTGGCCGTGTACTTTGCCAGGTTCCGGTCAGGAGCCATTAGCACCTCATCCGCATCGAGCCGGTTGACCACCTCCACGGCATTGGCCGAGGTGCAGCAGACCGTAGAGAGGGCTTTGACCGCGGCCGGAGAATTGACATAGGTGACTACCGGCATGGGGCCCAGCCGGTCTAAGGCGGCCGTCAGTTTTTCAGGTGTGATCATATCGGCCATTGGGCATCCCGCATCCTTTTTCGGCAGAAGCACCACCTTCTCCGGAGAAAGGATGGACGCGGTCTCGGCCATGAAATGGACCCCGCAGAAGAGAATCACCTCGGCACGGGTCTCCGATGCTTTGATGCTCAACTCCAGAGAATCCCCGCAGAGATCTGCGATATCCTGGATCTCCGGGGGCTGGTAATTATGGGCAAGGATGACGGCCTTCCTTTTTTCGGCAAGTTCTTTGATCTTTTTCTGTAATACATCCATCTGATATCTTCTTTCTCATCTTTTTTGATCCCGCAAAAAAGAGCAGCGGCCCAATGGAGCTATTCGTCGAGCTGCAGCAGATCTGCACCAGCGGGAATATCCAGCCGGAAAAGGGTGTCGTTTAAATCCTGGTGAAATTCGATCCGGCTGAAGATGATCCGGGTTTCGTCTCCATAGGCATTGTAGGTGATGATCTCGGTAATATCGGCCTCCTTTTGAGAAACCAGCAGGAGGATGGAGGAGATATCGAACTTCTTCTCCCTGGGAATCAGATTGAGCCGGTAGAAATCCGGATCAGTCGAATCCTGAAGGTCAATATCGAACCTCTCCCGGATGACGCGGATATCCGATAGAAATCCACCCCCTTTGCCCTCGCCGAAGTAGATGGCAGCATCTCCTACCATCACCTGATTGTCCAGGGGCCGATGCACCCAGAGGGTCTCTCCGTCCGTAACGATCACCTGGGGCTCCGGGGAGTCATAGACCCATCGCATCTTCCCCGGAGGCTCCACCATAATCGTACCGTCGGCAGTATCGGTGATCTCCAAAGCCTCTATGGTCGATTCCTGATCAAAATGGGCCGAAAATGGAGATTTTTGATATCGCTTCTCAATCCGATCCAGAATCACGTCCACAGAGGGGGGTTCTCTCTCGCCCATCTCTGCCGGAGCCGCTTCAGACTTTTCCGAAATATCGGATGGAAGCGGAAGCCCTTCATTCGCGGGCTTCTCCGATCCCGATCCAGGGGAATCTGTCGCAATTTCTTTTGCCGTTTCTATGGCAGGTTTTACCGCTTCCCTGACAGGTCCATTCCCTTCTTCCTGTGCCGGCACGCCAGCCTGCCCAATAAGCCAAAAGGCCAGGAAAAAGAGCATCCAATGCTTTATTTTCATCTGGGATGTTCCTCTATGTTAAAAAGTGCGGATACCGAAGGCAACCAGCTTCCTGGGGAGGGTCTCGTCGAGGTTGTTGATCTCCTCTTCATAGAGTTCGATCATGTTGAGGCCGTACCTCCGGTAGATCTCTCTTCGGCTTTCCGCGAGGGAGGCCGCCTCCGGATTTCCGTAGTATTCGATATAGACATTTCCGTTGGGCAGATAAAAGGAAGAGAGCAGCTTCTCATCCACCGGAAGCCGTCTGCCATAAACATGGACAATGCCGACCATATAGAGCCAGTTGTCCAAAAGAATCTCCTCCTTGGAACCGACCAGATGGCCATCTGCGGCCCGATACCGGGGCACAGAGGCCGGGACGGCCCGGCTTTCCGTATCGGTGGTGATCCGACGGCCACCTTCGTTGCGGGTCATCCGCCAGGTCCGCTCCCGTCCCTCCAGGCGAAAGACCTTGCCGTCGATGGCCGATTTTTTTTCATGAAGAGAGGGGGCATCCAACGACTTCAATGACACCTTCTCCTTGCCATCCTCGCCGGTATTCCGGAACTCCCCTTCCAGAAATCTTCCCTCTTTCCGGGTGCCGTCCGGATAGGTGATCGATCCGTATCCGTGAAACCGATCCGATTTGAACCCCCCCTCATACGCGGTTCCGTCCGGAAGAAAGAGACGGCCCCGGCCATTGTACTTGTCATCCTTGAAGGTTCCCTCATACCGGGTCCCGTCCGGATAGGTGATGATCCCGTGGCCATTGCACCGGTTTTCGGCAAACTGCCCCTCGTATCGGGTTCCATCGGGAAAGGTGAGGGTTCCCTGGCCGTTGGACCGGTTATCGGAAAACTGGCCGTCATATCGGAAGCCGCTCGGAAAGTTCATGGAGCCCTGGCCGTGCCGTTTGTCGCAAATAAACTGCCCTTCATACCGGGTTCCGTCCGGATAGACCATCCCACCCTGGCCGTGGAACTGGCCATTCCTGAAGCCGCCCTCATACCGGGTCCCGTCCGGATAGGTCAGGATGCCGTGGCCGTTGGATTTGTTGTCCGCGAACTGCCCCACATACCGGAAGCCGTTGGAGAAGGTCATCACCCCCTGGCCGTGTCGCCGGTTCTCCTTGAACCGTCCGATATACTTGGTCCCGCTGGGATAGGTCATGATCCCCTGACCGTGAAATCTTCCCTCCTTGAACTGCCCCTTGTACCGCCTTCCGTCCGGAAAGATGGCCATTCCATGTCCGTGAAGCTTATCGCCCTTGAATTGACCTCGATATTCAGTGCCCTCGGGCGTATGGCGGATCTCCTGGCTATGGAAGCCGAAATCCCTGAGCTGACCCGCAAAATTCTCCTCTTCCGTACCGTTTGAAGCGTTCGGCGCTTCTGAGCGAGCGATCTTTATCCGATTTTTGATATCCGTCCCTCTTTGAAATATGGATGTCATGCCGCCTCCCGGGCAAAAGGGGTTACAGGAACCTCTCTTTTTATTTCACATTGTGGCGGAATAAGTCAATAGGGGATGGAGCGGATCTCTTTGGCTGAGACCTCCATCCGCTCGACACCTTCTTGAGCCGGGATGAATTTGCGATAGATGGCCCAGGCCATATCATCGATCATCCCGATCTTTTGCCGGGTATCCGCGATATCGATATGCGGCATTCGCCCCCCCTGGAGGATGAGGATCTCCATATTATATGCCTGCCGCTTCCGCTCGAAATCTTGTGCCCGGTTCAACAGATGGTTCAGATAATGCTTCCGCAGAACCAGTTCTTCAAAGATCGTCTCATCATCGGCATCCTGAGCAAGCTCTTGCAGAAAATCCAAAGAAAAAAGGATCGGCGCGGCATCCGCTTGGGTTGCCGGCGCGATGGCTGTGATCAGTCGGCAGAGAAAGGATAGACGGGATTCGGAAAAGAGGAGCCGGCTGTTGCGGATCTCCACCTTAAGAAAGGCTTTGATGAGTTCATCGGCATGTCCATCGATGGCCGCGATCAGCCGGGGATGGGGAGAATTTTGGATGTGGAGCCGGGGAACCATTGCGGCAGCGGCCGATCGATCCATCCGAAGGGAAAAGGTTCCCCCGTTTCCTCCGAAATCGATGCGAATGGAAGGCTCTCGCCGACCAATGGACTCGATGATCTCCGCCTCATCCGCCTCGGAAAAGCGGGCCTCGGCCAGAAAAGGCTCGATATGGATCTGCAAAGGGAGATCCGGGAAGAGGATCAACTCGATGAGCGAATCGACCTCGGCTCCTGCCTCTTCCTCTATGGTGGCAGATAGGATGGCAGATAATTCTTCGGCCGTTGAAACACCAAAGGTGGAATCGATATATTCGATCATCTCCGCATCGAGGATCAGCCCCTTTGCCAGATAGTCGCAGAGAAGGTCTGCAAACCTGCTGCAGAGATCAATTGGCTTTTTTTTCATCGATAGATATAGGGCCGCATCATCATCGCGATCTGTTCTTTCGGAATAGCGCCCGGCTGGGTGCGCTTCACCTGCCCCTTATCGAAGATCATCAGGGTCGGCACGCTCATCACCTGAAACCGGGAGGCCGTCATCTGATTCTTATCCACATCGAGCTTTCCCACACGCACTTTTCCTTTCCATTCCGAAGCCAATTCTCCCATGGCCGGAATCACGGTCTTGCAGTTGGGGCACCAGGATGCCCAGAAGAGCAGCAGCACCGGCAGGGGGGATTTTATCACCTTCTCTTCAAAATCCCGGTCCGACACCATCAGAGGCCGACCGTTTTTGAGAACATCGGTCAGCACCTCAGAGCCGCACCGGCCGCATTTGGCCATCTGCCCCACCCGCGCCGTGGGAATCCGATTTTTTGTCCCGCAGATGGTACATCGCAAGAGATATCCGTCACTGGCCATACATACCCCTCCATCTCAATTCCGTCTGTTGATCCTTCATTTCAGCAGAGAACCATTGAAGGTCAAGAGTGAACAATAGTCGCTTTTTTCCAAAGATTCAAGGCAGGAAGGCAAAAAAAACCGTCATGCCGGTTTTTTGGCACAACGGTTTTTTCTTTGCACTACAGGCCGGCCTTTTTTGATCCGGCATCGGAAAAAAAAGATGTTCGGCCTTATGTTTTTCGAAAAAAGGGACGCCGCACGGTTGCCTTCCGCGCTGGCTTATAGGGCGCTTTGCTCACCGGGTTTTTGGAAAAGAGGCTCGTTACAATTCGAAAGGCATCCGATGCAATGGCCGCATATCCGGCCAAGCCGCCTGTGGAGGAGCCTGAAGAGGAAACAATTTGCGTGAGGTTGTCCCCCAGGACACCCAGCATGGTCTCCACCTCCATGACGCTCGCCTTCAATCCAAGGCTCAGATCATTGATATTTTGGACCAGAATCGGAAGCAGCGCGATCCCTTCGGTGATGCTCTTCTCGTTCATATCCACCAGCATGTCGATGCGCTGGGTCAACATATTGAAATTTCTCAGGGTGATGATCAGATAGAGCGCTGCGGCCCCGATGAGCAGCACCACAATGAAGAGCGTGACAAAGAAAAAGAAAAGCCCGAGTTGGTATAATGAGACGGTGAATTCCATAACATCAGCTTCGCCGGCTTCCGGTTCTCGAATCATCCCCCACATCCCGGACAGCGTCTGCGCATTTCTGCTTTGCATCCCAGATCTGCTCTCCTTTGTCTCGAGCGGTATCGATCATCTGGAGCCTGGCCTCTTCGATCCGATTTTTGGCATCCTCAAAGCTGTCCCGGATGCGGTCGAATGCGCTTTCGGTTCTGCCGGCAATATCCTCGCGGGTCTTCTTTCCCGACTTGGGCGCAAAGAGCAATCCCACGGCAGCACCGATGGCAGCACCGATGGTCAGCCCCAATACAGCGTTCTTTGCAGCGTCTCTTCTTCGCTCTTCTCTGGCTCTTTCGGTCCATGATCTGAAAAACATAAAACCTCCTCGATCCTCAGTAAGGTCATAATAAATGCCAAAATTCATTTTGATCAACATATCAACAGAATGGATGAATGTCTATAGGGGTTATGCTGTATTCTATCTGGATGAACACCCTATATCTCTTAAAAGCCGTTCATTTTTTCAAGGGAAAACCGATATTCCATGTAGACAAGCCGAAAAAATTCTGTTAAGGAAGCGATGGATTGAAACGGTAAAAGATTCGGGAGCAGCAACTTAATCGACAACACCAAACCCATCGAGGCCAGAGAATGCAAGGAGAGCGGATCTTACTAGCTCGTAAGGAGCCCTTTTCCAGCAGAAAAAGCGGTTTATTTCATGATATCATTATATTTTGCATTGCCCTCTTTATTTTCATCTGGGGGTACAGCCTTTATGAGTACTGGCATCTTCAGGATGCGGTCGCGATCAAGGTAAAGCTGGAATCGGTCGTGGAAAACCAGCAGGATAAAATCTCCCTCCAGCAGCAGCGGATCAATAACCAGCAGAAATACCTCGAAGACTTTGCCGAACAGGTCAATTCCCTCAAACTGAAGCTCATCGTTTTAAACCGAATGGAACAGGAGATCCGAAAGGTCTCCGAGTTCGTCAAAAACGAATCCCCCCAGTCCCTCGAAG
The DNA here is from genome assembly GCA_011390135.1 of Desulfobacteraceae bacterium. GTDB lineage: Bacteria > Desulfobacterota > Desulfobacteria > Desulfobacterales > JAABSP01 > JAABSP01. The sequence continues at coordinate 17,888 of JAABSZ010000005.1, forward strand.
GGATTGGCGGCTCCATCCCCCTCGATCTGGACGGCAGCATCGATCTGACCAAGGATCATCACCGGATCATCCGGGAGATCTACGACCAGATCGGCCAGCTCGACACCTCTCTTGCCGATCAGGAGGAGGGCTTCAAAGCCCTGCTGAATGCCTTGAACCGTCAGCGGGATCTTTTGAATGCCACCCCTTCCATCTCTCCTGTAACGGGCCGGGTCACCTCCACCTACGGCATGCGCACCTCTCCCTTCACCGGGGTGCGGGAGTTTCACGAGGGGTTCGATATCGCTACAGGCCAAGGTGCGCCGATCCGGGCCGCGGCCCACGGAAAGGTGGTCTTTGCCGCGTATGACGGCTCCTTCGGAAATGTGATCATCATCGACCACGGCTACGGAACCCGCACCCGATACGCGCACATCTCGAAATTCAAGAAGAAGCCGGGGGACCCGGTCAAAAAAGGAGAGATCATCGCGCTCGTGGGCAATACCGGCAGAAGCACGGGCCCCCATCTCCACTATGAGGTCTCCGTCAACGGAAAGCGCGTCAATCCGAAAAAGTATATCGTTCACTGAAGAAGGGAGAAAGACGCGGGGCCGGGATGCCCGGCCCCGCTCGGCGCCGCAGTAGGGTAAATCTCTTTTAAATCGGCCCCGCCCGATGGTAAACCCCTTTTAAAAATAGTAGTGGATGCCGATCCCGAGGCTTTCGATGTCCCGCTCGTAGAACTGCCCGTGAGGAGAGTTCCCGGTATAGTATTCGATCATGATCTGAAACCTGCCCCCGGCATCCCCTTCCTGCCCTTCGAACTGCAAGCCCCCCCGGATCGAGATATCCGAATCCCAGTCGTTCTCCTCCCACTTTTGGATATCTACCCCGATGAGGGGCCGGACATGGCCGCCAATCCAGGTCTGCGGGCTTCTCAACTCCAGGCCGTACTGGAGGGATGCCGGTTCCAGGTCATCGGGCTCATGGCGGATCAGGTATCCGCCGCCGCCGTACACCCGCAGCCATTTCCAAGGCTCATAGGAGAGCTTCAGATCGAGGGCCTCATAACTGAGATTGACCCGATCCACCCGGTTTCTCAGAAGATACTCATCTCCGAGATGGGAACTCTGATGGAAGATCCGGAAGATGGTTGAAAAGCCGTCCCACCGGCAACTGAAGGGAAATCCGACCCAGTAGTCCGCATTGACCAGATCATTGGAGTCGGCATCGAGATTGAAGATGGCAAATACCCCGGCCTGGATGTTCAACTGCCACAGGCCGTTTAAAAAATTGTCTCCCCGAAAGATGCCGAAGGTCTCCCCGAAGCTCGTGGCCCCGACGCTCTCCAGTTCCTCGTCATCCATATAATATTGGTAGCTGGCCGAAAAATGGGGCCATCGGGGATCCGCTATCAGAGGGGAGAAGAGCCTTTTTCCCGGAATGACCGCGGACGGCTCCCCTCCCCTCCCTCTTTCAATCTCTTCGGTCTCCGCTCCGCTCGCTGCGGAAAATAACACCAGAAAAAACACCAACATCCAGCATCCGCTCTTCAAGCTCAATCTCCTCATAACCTCTCTCCTTTTTAAATATTTTTACGGTTCTGCCTTCACCTTCATCCTCTCTATTTTTACGCCACTCGGCCCGGGAAAGCAAACATTTGCGGGATTCATCCGGTTTCGACACGCTTTCTTTTTCAGATAAAATATGTTTAAATAGGGGGAATGGCAGAGAAATGGAGAAATATCCACCAACACCATCCAAAAGGGAAGAAGGAGAGAAGCCATGATCGTATCCATCGGAGAAATCCTCTTTGATCGGTTTCCGAATGGAAAACGGATGGGCGGGGCCCCCTTCAATTTTGCCTTCCATACCCATGCGCTTGGGTTTGAAACCCGATTTATCAGCCGCGTGGGCAAGGAGAGCAACGGAGAGGAGATCCTCTCATTTTTAAAGGCGAATGGATTCGACGCAGAGTACATTCAGATGGATGAGGATCACAAAACCGGCGAAGTGATCGTGACCGTAAAGCCCGACGGCAGCGCATCCTTCGACATCGTCCGGGATGTGGCCTATGATCACATCACTTACTCCCCGGATCTCTCCCGGATGCTTTCCCGGGCCGATCTCATATATTACGGCACATTGATCCAGCGAACCGATCACGGATTCCAAAACGTCCGGAAGATGCTGGCAGATCGGGGGGAGAAGACCCGGACCCTCTACGATGTCAACCTGCGGCCCGATTGCTATAACCGCAAGATTATCGAAGCCTCCCTGGACCAGTGCCATATCCTCAAGCTCAACGATGAGGAGCTGCCGGTCATTCGTGGGCTGCTCTCCTTTGGCCGCGGGGATGACTCGTTTATCGAACATCTTTTTGGAAATTATCCCATCGAGATGATCTGTCTCACCCGCGGCGGGGCCGGCAGCCGCCTCTATACCGAAAGCGAGAGGGTCGAGGCCGAGCCGGAAAAGGATCTGAAGATTGTGGATACGGTGGGCGCGGGCGACGCATTTACCTCGGTTCTGGCCATCGGAATTCTAAAGGGGTGGCCCCCGAAAAAGACGCTGGAGACCGCCACCCGGTTCGCCGGCAAAATCTGCAGGATTCAGGGAGCGATTCCCGAGTCACAGGATTTCTATCGGGATTTTTCCTCCATCTTTTCATAATCCAAAGAACGACAAAAAAGGGTTTTTTATGCAAGGTCTTTTAGAGAGCATCATCCCCAATGATGAGAAAAGGGATTTCAAAGAGTTCATCTCCATGCTCACCCAGCAGGAGAAGAAACTACTGCTGCGAAACGATATCATACTTGCATTTGAACGATTCTGCGACTCCCAGGGCAAGGAAGAATCCTATAAAACCGCATCCGCGACCGTTCGCTTTTTGAACAAGGTACAGGATCTTTTTATCCTGGAATCCTACACCGTCATCTCCTATCGACACGCGCTGGCGCGCTATCGGCTCCTGATGCTTCGAAATGACGCGGAATATATGGAGGAGATCTCGACGGATCAGTACCTCGAGTTCAAGGATCGCTATTTCGGCGGAGGATCTGCAGAGGATCGGATGCGCCATCTGCACCTCGACTTCAAGCCCTTTTACGATTTCTCCCCCTCCATCCGGGACCCGAAGAAGCTGGGCAACGGCATCCGTTTTTTAAGCCGCTATCTCTGCAGCAACATCTTCCAGCATCCCCGGGAGTGGAAGCGCAAAAGCTTCGACTTCATCAAGCTCCACAAGTACAACGGGACACAATTGCTTATCAACGGGGAGATCATCGAAAATTTCAGGCACTGTCTGAACGAGATCGAGAAGATGATCGCCCGCCTCGAAACCCTGCCGGCCGAAACACCTTACAAGGAGGTGGCTTCGGACATGAAAAAAGCCGGGTTCGAGCCGGGCTGGGGAAACAGTGTGGGCCGGATCGTCGAGAGCATGGAGATGCTCAAGGAACTGATCGACGAGCCCACGGATGTGATGCTGGAAAGCTTCCTCTCCCGGGTGACGCTGCCGCTGATCTCCAAGATAGCGATCCTCTCTCCCCACGGCTGGTTCGGCCAGGAGAACGTACTGGGAAAGCCGGATACCGGGGGGCAGGTGATCTATATCCTGGATCAGGTCCGGGCTCTGGAGAAGTATCTGGAAAAGGAGATCGCCCTAACGGGCCTCGACATCAAACCCCAGATCATCGTCCTGACCCGGCTCATTCCCGATGCCGGAAACACCTCCTGCGATCAGCGAAAGGAGAAGATCCACGGCACCGAGAATGCATGGATTGTCAGAATCCCGTTTAGGGATCAAAACCAGAACGTGATCCGCCACTGGATCTCCCGCTTCAAGATATGGCCATACCTGGAGCGGTTTGCCGGCGATGCCGAGACCGAACTGATGCACACCTTTCAGGGAAGGCCCGATCTGATCATCGGCAACTATTCGGACGGCAATCTGGTGGCCACTCTCCTTTCCGACAAGATGAATGTGATCCAATGCACCATCGCCCACGCGCTGGAGAAATCGAAATACCTTTTTTCGGACCTCTACTGGCAGGATATGGAGAGGGAGTACAACTTTTCCATTCAGTTTACAGCAGACATGCTGGCCATGAACAAGTCCGACTTCATCATCACCAGCACCACACAGGAGATTGTGGGAACCGAATACGAGATGGGGCAGTACGAGTCCTACCAGTTCTTCACCATGCCCCAGCTCTATCAGGTGGTGAGCGGCGTCAATCTCTTCGCGCCCAAGTTCAATGTCATTCCGCCTGGTGTGGATCAGCAGATCTATTTCCCCTATACGGCTGCGGATCAGCGGATTCAGCACCAGACCCGGAAATGGGAGGGCCGCCTCTTTACGGAGAGTTCTGATGAGATCTACGGAGAACTGGATGCGCCCGAGAAGCCGCCGATCTTCACCATGGCCCGCTTTGACAAAATCAAAAACATCACCGGGCTCATCCAAGCCTTTGGCATGAGCCGGAAACTGCGGGAGAAGTACAACCTCGTCTTTGCGGCCGGAACCATCCATCTGGATGAATCCCAGGACGAGGAGGAGCGGGAGCAGATCCGCCAGGCCTATGCTCTGATCGACCAGTATCAGCTTCAGGGAAGCCTCCGGTGGCTGCCGAGCATTCCCAAGCTGGAGACCGGAGAGGCCTATCGTGTAATTGCAGACCGCAAAGGCTTTTTTGTCCAGCCGGCTCTTTTCGAAGCCTTCGGCCTCACCATTCTTGAGGCGATGGCCTCGGGGCTTGTCACCTTTGCCACCCATTTCGGCGGGCCCAGGGAGATCATCCGGGATGGTCAGGACGGCTTTCTGATCAATACCAGTGAACCCCAGCTCATCGCAGCGGCCATTGAAGGATTTGCCGACCGGGAGGAGAAAAATCCCGATCTCTGGAAGGAGATTTCAGAAAAGGGCATCGAGCGGGTCCGGGAGAGCTTCACCTGGAGCCTCTACAGCGAGCGGCTCATCAATCTGGCGAAACTGTATGGATTCTGGCGGTTTAGCGTCTCGGCAGAGGGAAAGAAGAAGATGGACAGGTACTGCGAATTCATCTATCATTTTCTCTACAAAGAGCGGGCCGAACAGCTTGAATAGATCTGAATATTAGTGAACAGAATGGGGTCTCCACTCTTCTAAAATAGGGTCTTTACCCAATTTCAAAAGAGGCTCTTTATGCCTTATGATAGGATTGCATTTTCAGGCTTTTTCCTTTTTGAATCCTATTCGGGGAAAATGGGAAATGGCTTGAAACAGACCCGACGGACAGGAGGAATCATGTTAAAAGAGAATACCGAAGAGAAGCAAAATCAGAAGAAGCGAGACCAAGAGGTCACCGATAAGGCCGACAAGAAATCGACCGAAGGGATCGACTACTGCATCAACCCCGGAAACCCCGAAGCGATCCGGAACGACCAGGATGAGGAAGCCTGCGACCAGGGGCGGGGGGGAACATTTGACGAAAAGCTATAAGCCGTTTCAACCCAAACCATGAGGAGGACCCGATGAACAGCCCACAGAAGACCATCGTAACCCGGGAGCTGATGAGCAGCATGAATGAAGGGTGTGCCGCCTGTGGAAAGCCGTTTGAAATGGGCGAGACCGTTGTCATGGCCTGCGGCGCATGGGGGGATAATCCCAAGTTCGTTCATGAGAAAGAGGCTGTCTATGATAAGGGTCAGGGCCGGTATGTGGAGCAGGGATGCCATGAGGCCGGCCGGGGCGGAATCTGATTCCGCCGGCCATGCCATTTCCACCTGATGCATTTCCATCCGGCAGGCTTCTGCTGGAGACCGATCAGATCGACTGTTATGACAGTTCCGGCCTTCCCGTCCCCTGTCCGGGGACGGGTCAGGACGGTGAAACAAAAAGGCAGGATCAGAAGAGCCCGGAGAAAAGCTCCCGTTTTAGACCGGCCGGCCAGGCCGTTCTGGATCGACACACGGGCCTGATCTGGAGCCGAAATGCTTCGCCGGCCGAATTTCCCCTCTCATGGAGCGAATCCTTTGCCTATATCGAAGAGATGAACCGCTCGGAAGCATCCGATTTGGAAGCATCCGATTATGAGGACTGGCGTCTTCCCACCCGGCCGGAACTCTTCTCCTTGGTCAGCCACAGTTGTATCAATCCCAGCCTTCGGCTCGATCATCCCTTTGAAGAGGTCTTCACCGGATACTACTGGACCGCAACGTCCTGTGCGAGATTGCCGGATCAGGCCTGGTATGTCCATTTCGGCGGCGGGAGGGTCTTCAAGGGAATGAAGCACGGCTCCTATATGCTCTGGCCCGTGCGGGGAAAAGGCTTTCCCTCTCGGGAGATCTCCTTTCGATTTACGATTTCGGAAAATGAAGATACCGCGGCCGATCAGTATACGGGGCTGGTCTGGGCAAGGGATGGGGATCTTGCAAAGGGCGAAGTCGATTGGCAGGATGCCCTCGATTATGTCTTGGAGATGAACCGGCAAAACGCGATGGGCCATTCGGACTGGCGACTGCCCAACATCCGGGAGATGGAGAGCATCACCGATCTTCGATACCATTCCCCGGCCATCTCCGAAGGCCATCCATTCCAAAATGTCCGGGAGGATTACTGGTCATCCACCACAAGCTTCTACGATCCCGCGTATGCATGGGTTATCTATCTGAGAGACGGCCCCGTTGGCGTGGGATACAAGCCGAATGCGCAGTTTCATCTCTGGCCCGTGCGGGGATAGATTGAGAGCAAAATGGAGGCAAAGGGACATAAAGGACAAAAAGGACGTAAAGGACCGAATAAACGTCAGAGGCAAAAGCGTCCGGAAGGTATGCGCTGTAGATCAGTTCAAAAGTATAAACAGGTTTTATCTGTTTAAATGTTAGTCGCTTATAGAACAATTTCTGTTTTTGAACTCACCGGATTCAAAATTTTGAACCATAGGGTTGCCGATTTAACCATTTGATATTTGATATTTAAAATCCGATGCGGCCATTTCCCGTTAAAATTAATGAACTATTCCCCTTCTCAGTTTCAGGATATTTCCAGAAAATGGGAGGGCATCTGCAACGATTAAAATTCATTAACTCATTTATATCTTTAGCATATACCATCTATCCCGCAAATAATTTCCATCTGCAGAGAATAACTGGCAAGGCTCTTGCATATTGTAAGAGCAGACCTAATAATTTCTTCATCTTTTTTCCTTCTTTTTAAGGCCAGTCGGAGCGGTTCCGGCTGGCCTTAAATGATTTCAGGCCTTAAATTCCTCCTTGTGGAGATCGTACCGGAGCATCAGCTTGTGGAGCTGTCGGGTGCTGATCCCGGCCTCCTGCGCGGATTTATTGACCCTTCCCCGGTTCCGGGCCAGAACATCCTTCAGATACTGCCGCTCAAAGGCTTCGACCGCGATCCGCCGGGCCTCGGAGAGAGGGAGATCCGAATCTACCGGCAGCACAGCCCTTCCCGATTCCCCCTCGAAGATCTCGGCCGGAAAGCTGTCCGGCGTCAGCACCGTATCATCCTCCAGAATACAGGCCCGCTCCAGCAGATTCTCCAGCTCCCGGATGTTGCCGGGCCAGGAATACTGGCGCATGGCCTCCATCACATCAGGATGGACTCCTTTGAATTTCTTCCGGAATTTTGCCTTCATCTTGTTGAGGAGCACATCGAGGAGAAAGGGGAGATCCTCGATCCGGTCCCGCAACGGCGGAAGTTCAATGGGAAAAATGTTGAGCCTGTAATAGAGATCCTTCCGGAAGAGCCCCTCCCGACTCATCTCCTTGAGATCGGTATTGGTGGCCGCGATGATCCTCGCATCGGTCTCGATGGGCTCATCTCCGCCCACCCGGTAGAAGATGCTGTCCTGGAGCACCTGGAGGAGTTTGATCTGGGCCGACGGCGGAACCGTTCCGATCTCGTCCAGGAAAATGGTCCCGCTTTTGGCGATCTCAAATTTGCCCGGCTTTCTCCGGATCGCGCCCGTAAAAGCCCCCTTTTCATGGCCGAAGAGTTCGCTCTCCAGAAGGGTCTCGGGAACTGCGCCGCAGTGGACGCTGATGAACTGTGCATTCTCCCGACGGCTGTGACGATGGATCAGCCGGGCCATCACCCCTTTGCCGGTTCCGGTCTCGCCGACAAGAAGCACCGTGCTGTCGGTAGGCGCTACGGACCGGATCTTCTCAAAGACCTTCTGCATGGCTCGGTTCCGGGTATGCACCACATCATCCGCGTCCGACTTCCAGAAATGATCCCGGAGATAGTCGAGTTCCGAGCGGAGGATATGGTTGGCCATGACGCTTTCAGAGACATGGGAGATCTCGTCCGGCTGCAGGGGGTAGAGGAGATAGCCGCTCGCACCGGCATTTACCGTCATCAGCGCATCTTTGGTCTTGTCCCTCGGCGCCATCACGATGATCCGCAGTGTGGGATAGAGATCCAAAAAGGGCTGGATCGCCTTCCCGTGCTGATGGCTCTCCCGCAGACAGGCTTCGATATCCACGAAAAGCAGATCGAACCTCCGCTTATGAAGGATCTCCAGTGCATTCTCGATATTCTGGGCATGGGCTATACGATCCTTTTTGGCAAAAGCGGATCGCAGGGTCCCAAAGGCCTCATCTTTATCTGAAATGATCAGAACAGACTTCATTCAACCTCTCAAATCATTATAAAAAACTCTCTGGCTTCTATACCAACTTGCCGCTCTGGGCAAGTCTTAAAATCCAAATCCCATGGGGGCTGTCATCTTTTGCCTTTCCATGATAGAGTCTGTACCGGAAAGCGTAGATCAGAACAGGCCCCCTTTTCAAACTAAAATTAAACAGAAACGAAAGAAATCAAAATAAAGATGAGCATTAAAAAAGGACAGGAGATCGAACTGGCGGTAACAGAGATCGCATTCGGCGGCAGAGGGATCGCCAAAATCGACGGATACACCCTGTTTGTGGATGGCGCGGTGCCCGGAGACCGGGTGAAGGCAAGGATTTTTAAAAAAAAGAAGAACTATGCCGAGGCCCGGACTCAGGAGATTCTGACACCTTCCCCGGACCGAATTCAACCGCCCTGCCCCTACAGCGGCTATTGCGGAGGCTGCAAATGGCAGTTTTTGGACTATGACCGTCAGATCGAATACAAGCGGCGTCATGTGGCCGAATCATTAGAGCATATCGCGCTGCTGAAGGGGGTGACGGTGCATGAGACCCTGCCGTCGGAGAGGATCTTCGAATACCGGAACAAGATGGAGTTCTCCTGCTCGGACCGGCGGTGGCTGCTGCCGTCGGAGATGGGAGAGGAGGGGCTGGAAACGGACTTTGCACTGGGGCTGCATGTGCCCGGAACCTTTCACAAGGTCATCGACACCAAGCGCTGTCTCCTCCATCCGGCGCTGGGCAATCTCATCATGGAGGATGTGCGGGCATTCATGAAGAATTCAGGCGCACCGCCCTACGGTCTGAAGAGCCAGGAGGGGTTCTGGCGGTTTCTGATGCTGCGCCATTCGGCTGCCGGGGATCAGTGGATGGTCAACCTGATTACTTCAGCGGAAAACCGGGAGCTGCTCAGACCTTTGGCGGATATGCTCATGGAGAAATATCCCCAGGTGGTATCAGTGGTGAACAATATCACCGCCAGAAAGGCCGGGATCGCGGTGGGGGAGTATGAGATTCAACTGGCCGGCGCGCCCGTTCTGACGGATAAGATCGGCCCCTACACCTTCGAGATCTCGGCAAACTCCTTTTTCCAGACTAACAGCCGCGGGGCCCAAAAGCTCTACGCCTGCGTGCGGGAATATGCGGGGCTGACCGGGGTGGAGACGGTCTTCGATCTCTACTGCGGAACCGGAACCATCGGCATCACCCTGTCGGACATGGCCGCATCGGTGGTCGGCATGGAGATCGTTGAGAGTGCGGTGGCCGACGCGGAGAAGAACTGCCGGATCAACGGGACCGAAAACTGCCGGTATGTCCTCGGAGACATCCGGGCAAACCTCAAAGAGATGGATACCGCGCCCGATGTGATGATCATCGACCCGCCCAGAGACGGAATGCACAAGGATGTGGTCAAAGGGGTGATGGAGGCGGAACCCGGGAGGATCGTCTATGTCTCCTGCAATCCCTCGACTCTGGCAAGGGATCTTTTGACTTTAAAGGAGATGTACGAGGTCATGGAGGTGCAGCCGGTGGATATGTTCCCCCATACCTTTCACATCGAGTCGGTGGCGCGTCTAGTTCGGAAGATCGGATAAAATCCTAGTGGATCTTCTTCACCCCTTCATCAGGATCTCCTGAAGCCGATCTCGATCGGCGCAGACAGGATCGAGAATCTAAAACAGCTTCTTCATCAACCAGGCCATATTCTCCCCCAGTCTCCGCATGGTCCCCATCCCCTCCGCATCCTTTTCCACATCGCCCTTGTTCAAACCGAATCCCATATTCCAGTAGTCGGCTCCGGGAATGATCATCTGGCTGATGGTGAAGAAGTGGTTGATGGAATCAAAGGCATGGATGCTGCCCCCTCTGCGGGCCACGACCACGGCTGCGCCCACCTTGCGTTTGAACATGTCGCTGTTGGCCTTGGCCACCAGGCCGGAACGGTCGATCAAGGCCTTCAGCTCGGTGCTGATATCGGCAAAATAGGTGGGAGAGGCCAGAAGGATTCCCTCTGCCGCAACCATCTTTTCAATGCACTCGTTGGCAAAGTCATTGGTGACCGCACACCGTTGATCTTTGTTCTCCATGCACTTGTAGCAGGCGATGCAGCCGTGGATCTTCTTTCCGGAGAGCTGGATGAATTCGGTTTCAATGCCGGCCTTTTCGATCTCGGCCAGGGCTGTTCTCACCATCGATGCGGTATTTCCGTCTTTGCGGGCACTGCCGCTGAATGCCACAACCTTCATGGATGTACCTCCTTTTTTTTTGGATTATTGTCCATCTTTTCACCGATAGATAACATGGCTGGCGCAGAACTTCAACCCATTGAGAAAATCCGGAGGAGGGTTATCAAACCGGAGGAGGGGCATGGAAAAGGTCTCCGGCATCAATTGCCGGAGACCTTTTTGCAGGCGAGACGCTTTTACAGGCGAGGCGCTGTCATTACCAGCACCGGAATGAACCCAAATCGTTTCCGCTGACAAAGGGTTCCGTGTTAGTGCGGTCCTTTCCCGCAGCAACTGCCGGGCCCCGCGCATCCGGCATGGCTCGGTGTGCTGCCGCAGCAGGCCGAATCCCCCGGCCCTGGCATACCCTGGCGGGTGCTGCCGGTCAGGGAAGAGGTCGCGGATAGCATCTTCTTGAGTTTGTCACTCCCGCAGGAAGTGCAGATCTGGGTCGAAGCCGATGATGTGACCAGGATCTCGCAGGTATTTCCGCACTCTGCACAGAGAAAATCGTAGAGCGGCATCTTTCCCTCCTTTGGGTTGCCCTAGTGGGCGCATTCTCCGCCGCTGTGGCCGGCGCAGGTATGTTCCGGATCGAATTTCGGCAGCTTTCCGGCTGCGATCAGTTCCAGATTCTCGGAAACGGTTCCCTCCACGGCCCGGTAGACCGAGACACCGCCATTGTTGAGCTTCATGAGAGCCCCTCTTCCAATGCCGCCGGCCGCAATCGCGTCCGTCTTGACGCCGTTCAATGCGGCCATGGGATTGCACTGTCCGTGGGTATGATGGAGATCTTTATTGGTGATAGTCTCCGATGCCCGGGTCTCGGTCTCCACGATCACAAAAAAGGGGGCCGATCCGAAGTGGCTGAATACAGGGCTTTCCATGCCCTGGTCATTCTGTGTTGGAAATGCGATCTTCATAAGCTTCTCACTCCTTTGATAAAAATCTGATCTTCTTCTGTTCTGGTTTTGTTCTATAACGCATTACGGGCTCCGATTCAAGGCTAAAAAGCATTCTCCCATAAAAAAAATCGGGCTCTTCCCGATTGAAACAAGTGAACCCGAAAGGAAGAACGGCCCGATTTTTGAGAGCCGTCACTATTGGCTTGAAATATAATGCGGCAGTGATATAAAGGCAAGGTGTATGCTGGAAGAATCTGTACAAAGTGGAAAAACCAGGATGTCGAAGAGGATGTGCCCAAGATGAAAGCCAGAAAGGTTAAAAAAGAGCATGGGAAGGTGTTGGCCGAACTGGAGGAGAAGATTGCGCTTCAAGAACGGGCGCTCGCGCTTCAGACCCGGCAGGCTGCGGAATACCGGGAGAAGAGCATGAAGCTGATCCACGAACTTCTGCGGGGGCTGGAGGCCATCAATGAGAACAACTATCGGTTTCTCACTGACATCCTCTCGGAACGGGTCCGCTCGTTTTTGACCGAGGAAAAAGAATCGACGAAATCGGATTGATTCCTTCCGGATCATCCTTATGCTTATAGAGCCGGATTTTGAAAAGATGATCCGCACCGTATATTTTACCCATCTTATTTAACCCATCCAACAGGATCGCATGGGAAGGGCTTTACCGCGCCCTGCGGTCGAAAATCAGGAGAAGAAATTATGCCGATCGAAACCAGAGATGAATTCTGTGAGCGCGTCATGGCGATGGATAAGCCTTTATGCCCCCACTGCAGCCAGGAGATGAGCCTGTGGGAGGTGCCGCCCATCTCCTTCAGCGACGGCCTCGGCTGGGGAGTTCCCTATATCTTTGTCTGCTTCAATGACGAGTGCTCCCTCTTTACCGAAGGGTGGTCCAACATGGAGGAGAACTTCGGGCAGACCGCCTCGTACCGGTGCATGTGCTATCCCGGGGAGGAGAAGTTCGAATGCATGCCGGTCTTCAGCCCCGAGGGTGCAAAGGGCCAGGTGATCGACGACCAAATCCTCATGCAGCAGGAGGTGCTGAAGGAGAACACCAAGCGGGGGTTTTCCGTGCTGGCGGAGTGCTATGTGCAGAAGGACGGGGTTACGGTCTTGAATATCCTGACTGATGGGGCCGAGCCCCCCAAGGTGCGGCTCAAGGCTGCGGAGATGATCGGCGACATCGGAGAGCTTGAGGCCATCGATCCGCTGCGCAATTTCAAGTTAGGCAATCCGCTGATCCAGGAGAAGGTGGAGGAATCCATCAAAAAGATCCATGCCCGCTACTTCACCCGGGAGTGCCCCTTCTGCGCGGAGATCATCAAGCAGCAGGCCAAGGTCTGCAAACACTGCAGCAAAGAGCTGGAGTAGCTGACCTTCTAGTTCCTCTGGGCGCCGAGCATCTGCCGATGAAGCCGCTCGGCCCTGAGGCAGAAGGTCTCCAGTTTCGCGTTGACCAGTTGCGGAAAGGGCGATCCGTCGGTTTCGATGGCGAAAAAGGGCAGATCGTCGAAATGGGTCAGGGTGGCGCGAAGCCGATCATCCCCGGGATCGGTGGAGAGTTTCCGCTCCTTGACCATCGAGGTTGCCAGAATCGATTCCGACAGCCGGTTGGGCATACAGCCAAAAGGGCCGATAGCGATCACGCCGCAGACATCTGTTGCGATCTCCGCAAGGGATGCACCCACCGTCAGCACCGCCTCCCCTGTCAGATTCACGCCGATGTCCGGGCTGGCATTTTGGATGATCTTTTCGATATCCACGGGATGGAAATCGATCAATCCTGATTCGGCCAGAATCGACTTCAACCGCCGCTCACTTCTGGACATATACCGCTTTTTCAGAATGCCTTTGAGCGCCTTCAACGGCGTGACCTTCCCCCCGCAGATCCCGTTGTAGTAGAGATAATCGCAGTAGAGCACCCACTCCGCGATGGGGGAACAGGTCACTGCAAACCCCTTCTCCGCAAGCTTTTCCGTGAGATACTGTCGGGAAAGGCCATCTCTTCTCACATAGATCTCTCCGGTGAGCGCAACCTTGGGAACCGCGTCCACGGGCCGGCTCAGAGGAATCTCCTTCAGGCGGGCAGCGGATTTCCTGGCAATGGCCGAGATCTCCTCAAAGCCGCCGTACTGAATGCCGAAGAGGATCTCCTCCCACTCCTGGTCCAGAAGCGAAACAGCGCCACCCGGATCGACAGCATTGGCCAGCAGCATCGCGCGCATGTCCTCCATCGCATCCGACAGAAGGACGGCCCACCAGGCCCGCCGCTCGAACGCGGCGCTCATCCCGGAGTAGGAGTCTTCTCCGCTCAAGGAGAAGAAGGCCACATCCGGGATCTGGTGCCGCTTGATCAGCTCCTGCATGAAGATGGAGTACTGGCCGAAGCGGCAGGGGCCCGAGGCCGTGGCCATGAAATATACCAGCACCTCATCCGGCTTTTTCCGGTTCCGGATGAAGTCGAGGAGTCCTCCCGTGGTGAGCTGCAGCGGGAGGCACTCCTTGCAGGTGGTGTTGGCCCGGCCCAGCTTCAGCACGGCCTCATCCGCAGGGGCCAGATGCACCGCATTGACCCCTTCCGCGCGGAAGACCGCGGTGATGGCCTCTGTGGAATAGCGGCCCATAGAGGGGGTGAGAAAGACCACCCGCGGGTCCGTAAAGGCCAGTTTCTCACCGGAGGAGGCGATCACCTTGATTCTGCCATCTTCCCGAACCGTCTCTGCCGGAACAAAGCCGTTCTCCCGGACCGGGGGAAGCCGGTCTGCGGCCTGCTGCTGCCGGTATGCGGCCACCACATCGAGAAATGCCTCGATTCTCGTCTCCAGACCCGCGTCCGCGGTGTGGCTGTCCAGCTCCAGGGTCAGGGCAGGCTTTCTGCCCATCAGATTTCTGAAATAGGTGATGATAAATGAGTCAGGGCCGCAGGAAAAGTTTGTGATATAGACCCCGAATAGCTGGGGATGGCGTTCGGCCAGGGCCGCGGCCTTCATGATGGTCTGCCCCAGGCCCCAGTACATGTGGCCCATGAGTGGTTCCTCTTCATAGGGAAGGAAATCCATGGGGATCACCATCACCCCCCGGGAGGCGAGCTTTCTCGGGATGCCCATGTGGGCCTCCTCGGCAAAGCCGCTGTAAGGCCGGGCAAAGATCACGGCCGCGATCCGCTCCGGATCGGCCTCAAGCTCTGCCAGCGCCTCTTTTCCCATCCTCTTCATCCGTTCGACAGCCTCGGCCTGCGCGGCAATGGCCTTATCGACCGCGGCATTGGCCTTTTGGGCATCCACCCCCATCTCGGCCGCAGCCGAAACCAAGGGCTTTCGGATCGTGTGCAGCCCCTTTGTCAGATCAATGAGGGGCGAGATCACCGCAGTCCCAACTCCTTTTAACCGGTCCAGTTCCGCCTTGAAGGTGGTCTTGAGATAGAAGGTCTCCCCCTGCACAAGAGGACAGACCTGTGCGTTGCAATCTTCAATCTGGGTGGGAACCGCCTTGAAATGGGGCAGGAAGAGATACTCGGGGGGGCTCTCTTCTGCGATCAGTGCATGGAAAAAGCCGTGGGCCAGCTCTGCGGGAAAGCAAAAAGGCGCGTTGCGCCGGTCAATACCCGCTTCGGAAGGCTCGTCCGGAATCACCGGTTCAAAGCCGATCTCGGAGAAGAAGGTCGCATACAGGGGAAAGTAGGTGTTGACCAGAAAGCTCCGGTTGAAGCCGATCCGGGGCCGCGGACTCTTCTCCGGAAGCTTTTCCGAAAGGATTTTCGGTAGGCTTTCCGGCTTTTTCGCCTCCGCTTCGAAGACGATCCGCTGGCGGGCCCCCACCAGATCGAGCTTGATGATGTCGTACCGGATGTTCCGGCGGAGGTTGTAATACCGATTGCATGCGCCGCCAAAGGGGTACTTCTTCCCTTCCAGGTCGATGACCGCGATCTCGCAGTGGCGGTCGCACCGCTCCTTTCCGCCCTTGCAGGTGAAGGATTTCCCGTACTTCACATCCCGGTCGATAAGGGTCTGCAGGTCGAAGCGTCCGGCCTCCATCAGCCCCGCGTCGATCCGCTTCTCCACTTCGAGTGCCACCCCGAACGCGCCCATCAGCCCCGGCTCCGGCGGCACCACAATGGGCTTTCCGAGGATCGAGGCCATGGCCAGGGGAACGGCCCGGTTGTAGCATACCCCGCCCTGCATGAAGATCTTCTCCCCCACGGGACGGTTCCCCTTGACCCGGTTGCAGTAGTTCATGGATATGGAGTAGACCAATCCTGCCACCACGTCGTTCTGTCGCACCCCGTCATGGATCGCGGTCTTGATGTCCGAAGAGATGAAGGCCGCGCACTGGTCGTTGAAGTTGGGAGGACGCTCCCCTTTGACCGCGATCTCCGCGATCCCCTCCATGGGAATGCCGAGGGTCTCCAGGGCCGACTCCTCCAGAAAGGAGCCCGTGCCGGCCGAGCAGGCCTCGTTCATGGCATAGTCCGACGGAACCCCGTTGGTGATGTAGGTATATTTGGCATCCTGCCCCCCGATCTCCAGGATCGTATCCACCTCGGGATCAAAATAGACCGCTGCGGCCGCGTGCGCGATGATCTCGTTAATGACGCCGTCGGTGAGCCCGTGGAGCCCCGCGATCTGCCGCCCCGATCCGCAGACCCCCAGCCCGATGATTTCGATCGTCTCCGGATCGATTTTCTCCTTCACCTGATCGAGGATGCTCCGGTAGCACTCCCGGGATGCCCCCACCGGGTTGCCGTTGGTCTTGAGATAGACCGACGCGAGGATCGCACTCTCTTTCGTTCGCATCAGCACGGCCTTTGTGGTGGTGGAGCCGACATCGAGCCCCAGGATGCAGACGTCTCCTTCTGCGACCTCCCCTTTTGCGATATCCTTGAACGCGACCGCGTCCTCGAAGTCGGAGAGGCGGGGCAGAGTGTCGAAGGTGGCAGCGTCCGGCAGGAAGAGTTTTGCGCTGTCGTCCGAGGTAAAAGGCCGGGTCTCGTTGGTGAGAGCCCAGAGCGCTGCCCCGAGTGCCTCGAAATAGGGCGCCTCCGCGGGAACGATCAGCCCCGGGATCTCCTCTTCGAGATAGCGGACCATCACCGGGTTGCGCACCGTACCGCCGGTGATCATGACATTTCGCTTCTCCACATTCTTCAACAGCTCTAAAATCTTGTTGGACATCATCCGGCAGAGGCCCGCGGTGACCCGCTCGATGGGAACCCCTTTATTGGTTGCATGGGTGCAGTCCGACTTGCAGAAGACCGAACAGCGGCCCGAGAGCCGGTAGGGCGAATCGGTATCTGCAAGATCCCCCACAGCCTCCACCGGCACATTGAGGCGCCGGAGCTGCTGGAGAAAGAACTCTCCGGTTCCGGATGCGCACTTGTTTCCGGTAAGCACATTTGCGATCTGGCCTGCGCCGTTGAGAACATAGGCCATGAAGGTTTCCCCGCCGGCCGAGACCACGGCCGGGCAGTCCACCCCTTCGGGCTTCACATGGCGGTAGGCATACTCCACGGCCTCGGGCTCGGAGATCTGGGAGAGGTTGACAAAATGGCGGAACCGCCGGCCCGTGACCGCGATCCGGTCGAACTGATCCGGGTTGATCTCCGCGAGTGCGTCGCTCAGGGTCTGCCGGGGATCGCCGCCGTGGGGATGGAGGGAGTGGCGGATCACCCGAGGCCTGCCCTCTGCGGAGGGTTCGGCTCCTGCAATCCAGGGCTGCGGGGTTTCCAGTTGTACGGTTGAAATGGTCGATGCGCCGATGCAAATACCCAATACCTTCATCTTCTTCCCCTCAGTACTCTCTTTCTTATCGATAATGGCTCACAGGGCCATTTCCTTTTTACAGGAGAGAACGGTTTCGTCCCATTCATTTCTTCTTGGGCCTCTTCTCCCGATCCGCCGATCTTCTGAAGCCGGAAGACAGGAGGAGAGATTATAGCAGATTCGGGCGGATTCGTCTGTTAAAATCCGAGCCTCTGTGATAATATCACTCCTTTACCGGTTATGCATCCGAAAACTGAAATTTTGGGGCTTAATGGAAAAAAGCAAAATCTACATCATCCTCGCCACCCTCCTCGCGCTCTTTCTGGGGGCTCTGGACACCCTGATCATGTCGGCTGCAATGCCCACAATCATCGCGGATCTCGGGGGGCTCCATCTCTACAGTTGGGCGTTCTCCTCCTATATGCTGAGCCGGGCCGTCTCTCTGCCGATCTTCGGTAAACTCTGCGATCTTTTCGAAAACCGCATTCTCTACGGAATTGCCATCGGGATCTTCCTTTTGGGATCTGTCCTTTCGGGTACATCCACAAGCATGACCCAGCTCATCTTCTGGCGGACCATCCAGGGGATCGGCGCGGGGGGAAATTTCGCGCTGGCCTATATCGTTCTTTCAGACATCTCTCCGCCCGGAAAGCGGGGGAAGATGATGTCTCTGGCAAGCTTTGTCTGGGGGCTCGCGAGCGTGCTGGGGCCCACCATCGGCGGCCTGATCGTCACCTATGTCTCCTGGCGCTGGATCTTCTACATCAATCTGCCCCTGGGCGGCTTCTCCCTGGCCGGCATCCTCATCTTTTTACAGGAAACCAGAGAAAAACGAAAGGCCGTAAGTCTCGATCTTCTTGGGGCTCTCACCCTTTCCGTATCGATCCTCTCCCTGCTGGGGGCTTTTCTGATGGGGGGACGGGAGGCCCGATGGCTCTCCCCGGAGATCATGGGTCTGGTGCTCCTCTTCCTCATCTCCTCCGCCTTCTTCTACATTGCGGAAAAGCGGGCACCGGAGCCGATTCTCCCCCTCCCCTTCTTCCGGATTCCGGGATTTTCTATGGGCAACCTCTGCGTCTTTTGCAGCAGCTTTGCCATCTTCCCCCTGTCGGCCTATATTCCGCTCTTCATCCAGGGGGCCATGGGAAAGAGCCCGGCGCAGCTCGGACTGGCCATGATCTCATTGAGCCTCGGATGGTCTTTGGGGGCACTGCTCTGCGGCCAGATCGTGGAGAGGACCGGAAACCGGGCGGCCGCACGATTCGGAGGACTCTGTCTGATGGGGGGATGCGGCATGACCCTTTTTTTCACCCCCGCCACATCCCTGATCCTCTGTTCCGCTGCTGTGGGCCTGGCCGGAACCGGGATGGGATTCATCTCCATCAGCACCCTGCTAATCGTTCAGGAGAGCATCGATGCCTCGAATCTCGGCGTGGCCACCTCCTCCCACCAGTTCACCCGGACCCTGGGTGGAACCGTGGGCATCGGGATCGCGGGCAGCTTTCTGACGGCCGCATTCATGAGAAGCATGGAGGGGATCATGGGCCGAGACTGGCGGGAAAAATTTCCCCCTCAACTGCAGGAGAAGATCGGCGGAAGCCTGGAGCATCTCTTCTCCCCGGAGATTCAGGAGGGGTTGAGCCAGACCGTACAGAACGCTCTCCGGACCGCGATGTCCCAAGGCATCCAAATTGTCTTCCGGGCCGCTTTCTGCGCTGCGATCCTCTGTCTTCTCTTTGGATGGCTGCTGCCGAAAGAGGTTCGAGATCCGAAAGCATCCACGCCAATCGGTAAACATTGAAAGGAGAAAGATCATGAAATACGGCGCGATGAACTCCCCGCTGGAGCCGATCAAAGATGAGATCAAGGCCATTGCGGAACTGGGGTTCGACTATCTGGAGCTGACCCTGGATGCCCCCAATGCCCATTACACACTGGTGCTGAAGGAAAAGAACGAGATCCGGAGTCTGCTTGCAGACCAGAATCTCGATCTTGTCTGCCATCTGCCCACCTTTGTATATACGGCCGATCTGACCCCATCGATCCGGAAGGCATCGGTGGAGGAGATGATCCGCTCCATCGAGACGGCTGCCGACATCGGTGCGAATAAGGCCGTACTCCATCCTCCCTACCTGAGCGGCCTTGGCGGATTTGTGCCCGAGCTTTCCATGGAGTACGCCTATGAGAGCCTGGAAAAGATCACAGCGGCCGGAAGCAGTGCCGGCATCACCCTGTGCGCGGAGAACATGCCCCCGGACTGCGGCATCTTTTACAAGCCGGAGGAGTTCGAGGGACTCTTCCGCCGATTCCCCGAGCTGCGCTTCACCTTTGACACGGGCCATGCCAACATCGGCGGGGACCCGAAGAGCCAAAAGGCCATCGGATTTATCGAACGGTACGGGGACCGGCTGGAGCATCTCCATGTGAGCGACAACCGGGGCCGAAGCGACGATCACCTGCCCCCGGGCGCGGGCCGGATCGACTTCAAGGCCATCATAAAGGCGCTGAAAAAGATCGGCTTCGACGGCACTGCAACCTTCGAGATATTCACCCCGGACAGAAACTATCTCCGGTGGGGCCGGGACCGGTTCAAATCGCTCTGGGAGAAGTATTAACCCCCTTTGTTCTCGCCCTTCTCCCGAATCCGGCTCTCCTTTCCCCGGAAGGCGCTGGCCAACATCCCCAGGGCCACGACAACGGCTCCTGCCAGCATCGCATATTCGAACGCTGTCATGAAGGTCGATCCGATCTCAGGGCTGTAGGTCGTAAATTCCTTTCCACCGCTGAGATGGTGGAAGATGGTGTTGAAAAGGGTGCCGGCCAGGGTGACGCCGAAGACCATCCCCAGATTCCGGGATGAAGCAAGGGTTGCCGAGGCCACCCCCACTCGGGGCCGGGGAACGGCGCTCATAATGGCCGCGTTGTTGGGGGGAACAAAGATCGCAGTGCCGATACCGGCCAGCGCCATCCGCCATCCGATATCGATATATCCGGCATCCGGGGTGAGGCGGGAGAGAAAGAAGAGCGCCGCGCTCAATCCGCCGAGGCCGGCGGTGCAGAGAACCCGGGAGCCGATCCGGTCCGAAAGGCTTCCCGAGATCGGAGAGAGGAGAAAGAGAAAGAAGAAGGGAATCACCATCACATACCCGGCATGCTGCACCGGAACCCCCATCGGGTGGATCATGAAGAAGGGCATCAGAAAGATCAGGACAAAGAGCCCCACAAAGAGGATCATGGCCGAGATGAGCGGCAGGGTGAACATCCGGATCTTTAATATGGCCGGGTCGATGAGGGGCGGGTCGATATGTCGCTCCGCGATGACCAGCCCGATCAGTGCGGCAGCCGAGAGGCCGCAGAGCATCAGAAAGGAGAGGGAGCCGTAGCCCCAGTCATAGCCCCGGGAGACCGCATAGATGAACGGGGCCAGGGAGAAGGTGAGCAGGAGCGCGCCGGCCCAGTCAAAGGGCTCGGGACGGATCTCGTCGGCTGCACTCCCCTTTAGAATCCGAGACACGATCCACGCGGCCACGATCCCGATGGGGACGTTGATGTAGAAGATGAACTGCCAGGAGAGGATACTCACGATCCAGCCGCCCAGTGCCGGCCCCAGAGTCAGCCCCGAGGCCACAACGGTTCCCATCATCCCCAGAGCCTTTCCCCGCTCTGCAGCCGGAAACGCATCGGCCACCAGCGCGGGGGTGCAGGCCATGATCATGGCCGCGCCCACCCCCTGGAACGCGCGCGCGGCAATGAGCCAGCGCGCGGTCGAGGCCATCCCGCAGAAGAGGGAACCGGCCGCAAAGATGAGCAGCCCCCGGCTGTAGACCCAGCGCCGGCCCCGGATGTCACTGAGCCGGCCGAAGCTCAGCAGCAGCGAGGAGACCGTTAGCAGGTAGATCATCATGACCCACTCGATCACCGACAGGGAGGAGTCGAGATCCTCCATGATGACCGGCAGCGCGATGTTGACGATGCTGCCGTCCAGGGTGGACATGAAGATGCCGATGGAGACCAGCGCGAAGACGACCCAGCGGTTGGGATCTGTGGCCTCCTCTGAAGGGCCGTCCGTTTTGAAGGGCTTCAATAGGGAGGCTCCGCAGGGCCCCCATATCCGCACACCCCCACCCGCGGGGAGTTGACCACCGGCAAGGGTCCGCCGTAGTTATTATGAGGATGTTTTTTTACATGTCGATCACACAGGCCTCCCATCCTCCCCTCATCGTTGCATTCAATGCAGAGCCATTTCGACTGCTCGCCGCACACCTGGCACGGAGCATTCGGGATCTGGTTTCTGGCCATCAGAAAGATCGGATGTCCGGTCAAAGGCTTTCCCTCTCTCTCCTCGATCACCTTGATGAGGGTTTCGGTGGTCGAGCCGAAATCATAAAGATGGATCAGTTCGGTTCCCGGGGAGAAGACCTCGTCGGCCGGGGTCTCCATCGAGACGGTTTTCTGCTCGTTCCATGCCTCGAAGGTGAACTCGCTCAGATGGCCGCAGCACTCGAGCCATATCGCTTTCAAGTAGGCATCCAGATATTCCATGGCTGCACTCCCCTTCATCTCAAGGTGCAGCCAGAAATCCTTCATATAGGCATTCTCGACCAGCAGATGGTAGATGTTCTGTCCCCTCTCCTTTTTTTCATCGGCCTTCTTTATGGCCTCTTCCCGTGCTTCGCACGATTTGAGATGACGGATCATCCAACCCTTTGCCGTCTCCTTCCCGCAGAATTCGCATTTTCCCCGGATCTGTTTTTTTGCCGCCATCGATTCCTGCTCCTTCCTCTGTTCTTAATTGATCTTTTTTCTACGATCCCAATGAACACCCATGAAAAACCTACTGATCTCCCCTGCTGAAGTCAAGGAAATTGTCTGGAAGGAGAGCTTTAAGCTGTGGGATCTTTGCAAAAACGGTTGAAGTTTTATATCGCTTGTTGTAAGCCTTTCTAATGGAGAATTTTCAAACCCTCAAACCCAAATGAAAGCAGAGGGGATCGAATGAGCATTGATAACCTGAATGAAGAAGAGAAGCGTTTTTTGACCGCGCTCTGGGATGCGGTTGGCAAAGATCCGGCCGGAAAGGCATCCATGTATGATGTCGGGGCCGCGGTCGGCATGGACAGGGACGCGGCCTCTCATGCGGCCCAGGAGCTGATGGGATGGAATTTTGCCGAAGTCCGGACCCTTTCCGGCGATATCGGGGTCACCGCGGAGGGCGCTGCCGCGATGGATTCGGCCGGCAGGGGAAAACCAGCGGAAGGGGGCGGGGTTGCCTTGGGAAATGATCCGGTTCCGGATCAAAATGTGCAGGAGGGGATCGAGGAACTGGCTGCGAAATTGAAGGCCGGCGCGGCTCAATCGGGCCTCGACTACGAGCGGCTTTCGGAGCTGATGGCCGACATCCGGACCCTGGATGCACAGATCTCCTCCCCCCGCCCGAAAACCTCCATCATTCGGGAGTGCTTTCGTTCCATCCAAAAGGTACTGGAAAAGACAGATGCAGCCGATCTTGCGGCACGGGTCGCGGCAGTATTGAAAGAATCCTAACCATCAGGGGCTTTGCAAATGACAGTAAGAAAAGCCTTTATCAAAAATGACAAAGCGACATTCGTCTGCCCCAACTGCGGAGAGGCCAAGGCCGCGGATGTTTCCAAATTCAAGGATCTGAAAAGAGCCATCCGGGTCAAGCGGCGCTGTGCCTGCGGATACACCAGCAGTTTTCTGCTGGAACGGCGGCAGTTCTTTCGAAAGGATGTCAACATCCCCGGAACTTTCCGCCTCGGCAAAGGAACGGTTCAGCACAAAATGGCGGTTCAGGACCTCTCCCGCTCCGGGGTCAAAATGGAGGTGGAGAATGGCGAGCTTCTCCGGGTGGGGGACCATCTCTTTCTGGAGTTCCATCTCGACAACAAGCAGAAGACCCTGATCCAGAAAGAGGTGATCGTCAAAAGCATCTCCGGCAAGGAACTGGGGACCGAATTCACCTCCAGAGATCCTAACAACCCCATTGACAAGGCGTATGACCTGGCCATCGGATTCTACACCTTTATCCGGTGAGCCATTTTTTATTTTATCCCCCCGACCCAAAAGGAGACAGAGAATGACGGTTGACCTTATCCAACGGACCCCATCGGCATACAACTACCCGCTGCTGATCAAGAACCTCCTCACCACACCGCTGATCTACTCCCCGGAGCAGGAGATCGTCTATCGGGATCTGAAGCGGTATAACTATCGCACCTTGAACGAGCGGATTCACCGCCTGGCCAACGCCCTGGAGAAGATCGGCGTGAAACAGGGGGACACGGTCGCGGTGATGGACTGGGACAGCAACCGGTATCTGGAGTGCTTTTTCGCGGTTCCGATGACGGGCGCGGTACTTCACACCATCAACATCCGCCTCTCCCCGGAGCAGCTCATCTACACCATAAACCATGCAGAAGATGATGTGATCCTGGTCAATGCCGATTTTCTGCCCCTGCTGGAGGCGGTCAAGGATCAGTTCACCACCGTGAAGAAGCTGGTGCTGATGACTGACGGGGAGAAGTCCCCCAAGACGACACTGGAATTTGCGGCAGAATACGAGGATCTGCTGGCAGAATCGGACACATCCTATGATTTCCCCGACTTTGACGAGAATGCCCGGGCCACCACCTTCTACACCACCGGAACCACCGGCATGCCCAAGGGGGTCTATTTCAGCCACCGGCAGCTCGTCCTCCACACCTTCGGCGTTGCCACCGCGCTGGGGATCTTCAAATCGATGTTCAGCATCGGCTCCGACGACATCTACATGCCCCTGACCCCAATGTTCCACGTCCATGCCTGGGGGGTCCCCTATCTCTGTACCATGATGGGAACCAAACAGGTCTATCCGGGCCGGTACGAGCCGGATACGATCCTCTCCCTCATTCAAAATGAGGGCGTCACCTTCTCCCACTGCGTGCCCACGATCCTGCATATGCTCTTGACCAGCCCCAAGGCAAAGGAAGTTGATCTTAACGGCTGGAAGGTGATCATCGGCGGATCGGCCCTCTCCCGGGGGCTCTGCAAGGCCGCGATGGAGCGGGGGATCAATCTCACCACCGGCTACGGGATGTCCGAGACCTGCCCTATTCTGACCATCGCCAATTTAAAGCCGGATATGCTCGACTGGGAGGCCGACGCACAGGCCGAGATCCGGTGCCGCACGGGCCTTCCCATCCCGCTGGTCGATCTGGAGATTCTGGATCTGGATGGAAATCCGGTCCCCCACGACGCGAAGAGTACCGGCGAGGTGACGGCCCGAACCCCGTGGCTCACCCAGGGGTATCTCAAGGAGCCGGAGATGAGCGAGCAGCTCTGGCAGGGGGGCCGCCTCCACACCGGCGACATCGGCTGGATCGACCCGGACGGATATCTGCAGATCACGGACCGTCTCAAGGATGTGATCAAGACCGGCGGGGAATGGGTGTCATCGCTGCAGGTGGAGGACATCGTCAGCCAGCATGAGGCCGTGAGCGAGGTCGCGGTCATCGGCGTTCCGGACGAGAAGTGGGGAGAGCGGCCCCTGGCGCTGGTTGTTCTCAGAGAAGAATACAAGGGAAAGGTTTCAGAGGCCGATATCAAGAATTTCTGCATGAAGTATTACGAGGACGGAATCATTCCCAAATATGGCGTGCCGGAGCGGGTTGCCATTGTGGATACCATCGCGAAGACGAGTGTTGGAAAAATCAACAAGAAGGTGCTGCGGAAGGAGTTTTTGTAAGACTCCGGTGAAACGGGATCAGAAAGATTCATTCCTGATCCCGTTGTTGAAGTGCGCCGGCGGGGAAGTCATATCGTGATGCAAAAGCAGCTTGCAGATACAACGATTACAATACCGGTTCCAAATCATATGGAATTACAGCGGCGAGTTCAAAAGGTTATCGTAAATTCCAAATAGCCTTCAGCGCAGACCATTATCAGGGGATCGGCACTTCCAAAAAAAGCGAAAGCAGTCGATCCCTCGGAATCTCGGTTCGATCCTCCGCAGATCGGAGCCTGTGCCCCACCACCCAGGGAAGCACCGTCTGGAGATCTTCGGGTATGGCATAGTCTCTGCCGTGGATGTAGGCCCAGGAGCGGACCGCGCGCAACAGCGCTATGCCGGCTCTGGGAGAGAGGCCCACATAAAAATGGGGCGATGTGCGGGTAAAGATAATAAGATCCTGGAGATACTCCAGAAAAGCATCCGAGACATGAACCTCTCCGATCTTCTTCTGGATATCCACAACCTGCTCCCGGAGGATGCAGGGCTTCATGTCTCCAACAAGCTGCTGGGTTCCCTCCTCCCGTAATAGCCGGTTTTCAGCCTCCCGTCCCGGATAGCCGATTTCGATGCGCATGAGAAAACGGTCCAACTGGGATTCGGGCAGGGGAAAGGTTCCGGACTGCTCCAAAGGATTCTGGGTCGCAATCACGAAAAAGGGCTTCTCCAGAGCGCGGGTATTCCCCTCCATAGTCACCTGTCCCTCCTCCATCGCCTCGAGCAATGCACTCTGGGTCTTGGGGGTGGCCCGGTTGATCTCGTCGGCCAGGAGTACCTGGGTGAAGATGGGCCCTGGATGAAAGACAAAGGAGCCGGTCTTCTGCTCAAAGATGGAGATCCCAAGAATATCCCCCGGCAGCATGTCGCTGGTAAACTGGATGCGCCGAAAATTGAGCCCCAGACAGACCGACAGCACCTTGGCCAGTGTTGTCTTGCCGATCCCCGGCAGGTCCTCGATGAGAAGATGCCCTTTTGCAAAGAGGCAGGCCAGCGCCAGCCTAATCTCCTGATCCTTTCCCAGAACCACATGGCCGATCTGATCGACGATTTTTTCGAATATCGGATTCATACCGCTTTCATCACCTGAAAGGGGCGGGATCTCTCCTGCCCCATAAGTTACTTGTCCTCTTCTGCCATCCGGTAGAGCGCGGGCCGATGACGAACATGAAGCCGAGGATAGCACCAATCCCAGAGGATCAACCCCATCCAGCCCTTTTTCAGATCCGTACCAGCACCCTTTGCTCCGGTATCGGCATAGACATGGCCATTATTATTACTGCCATCCTTTTGCCGGAAATGCAACACTGTAGAGAAAAAAGATCGTATTCACACTCTTTTTGGATAAAAATCTGACCGGCCTGTCAAGATCCGCTCCCGGCATCTCCTTTTCTTTTCTCCATTATCTTTTTTCTTCCTTTACAGAAACTATCCCCAGAATAAAGCGATCGATCCGTTAGAAAAATGGGCCGCAAGGTGTATTTAATAGCGATCAAGAGAGTAATACTGTTTCTGAGCTTGCGCCCGGCATCAGGACAACGGAATAAGGGGCCGGAGCCTAAGCGGATAAGTGCAAAGCGTTTTTTGAAAAATAGGGTAGGAACCGAGGGAGGATTAGAGTATCCGGATCGCTGAAATACAGACTTTACCTACTTATTTTCCCAATGCAAAGGGTTTAGAGTTAGAGCCAACATTGAAAGAACCAAGGAGTGATATTTTGACAACGGCAAAAGAACAATATGACATCGTGATTATCGGATCGGGGCCCGCAGGACTTCAGGCCGCCATCCACGGCGCAAGAGCCAAAACGGACGTGGCTGTGCTGGGCAGGCTGAAGCGAAGCTCCCTGCACAAGGCTCATGTGGAAAACTACTGCTGCACCAGCAACCTCTCCAGCGGCGAGGAGATGCTGGCGCAGGGAAAAGATCAGGCCGAGCGGTTCGGTGCGGATTTCTTTGACGAGGATGTACTGGATATCGAAGAGAATGCAGACGGGGGGTTTGTCATTACTCTGGAATCCAGGACCATTATCCGCACCTGGACCGTTATTCTTGCCATGGGAATCTCCAGAAACCGGCTCAAGGTTCCCGGAGAAAAGGAGCTGCAGGCCAAAGGCGTGAGCTACTGTGTGGACTGCGATGGCAACTTCTACAAGAATCAGCCGGTCGCGGTGGTGGGGGAAGGGAGCGCGGCCGCAGCAGGCGCGCTCACTCTTCTGATGATCGCGGGCGAAGTTCACCTGATCTACCGGAACCTGGATGTGGATGAGCGACTCGTTGATCATATCCAGAGCAGCAGCATCATTACCCATCCGGGCAGATGGATCTCGGCCATCCAGGGCGAGGAGGCGGTGGAGGCGGTTCTTCTGGACAATGATGAGACCGTGAAGGTCAGTGCGGTCTTTGTGGAACTCGGGGCCAAAGGCGCACTGGAGATCGCCACTAAGATCGGCGTGGCACTGGATATGGAGGATATCCGCTTTATCCAGGTGGACCGAAAACAGCAGACGAATATTCCCGGTGCTTACGCGGCCGGTGATATCTGCGGCCCTCCCTGGCAGATGGCAAAGGCCATCGGAGAAGGATGTGTTGCCGGACTGGAGGCCGCAGCCTATGCAAAGAAGAGACGCAGAAAATAAAAAAGCTATTCTGAAGGAGGTGATCCCATGACTGGCAAGAGCGTAGAAAAGTATTGTCCGACATGTAAGAAAAAAACCCGCTGGGTAGAGATGCAGCGCTGGATCAAATCTTTTGCCGCGCCCAACATCTCACCGGCCAAGAGATCCGATGGTTGGAAGTGTATGGCATGTCACGGCCATCAGTCGATATAAATGAATGAAATGCAGATGAATAATGAAGATTGCATATACTGTGGTTATCCCTCGGAAATGGGGGTTTGACTGTATTTACCCCTACACCGGAATCGTTTAGTGATAGTGAAAACTCAAATTTTATCACAACCCTTATTAGGGAGGATTCAGATCATGGCAGGCAACTTCGGAATATACATACATAAGAACAGTGACAATCTTCACCTGAAACTGACGGGAGATTTCGACGGCAGCTCCGCACACGAGCTTATCAATGTGCTGCAGCGGTACTCCGGCAACACCACAAAGGTCTTCATTCATACCGATGCGCTCAAAGATGTCCACCCGTTTGGCCGCAATGTTTTTCACAAAAATCTTCAGATTCTCAACGGAAGCCGTCCAACCATGTTGTTTACCGGGGAGAACGCCGCACAGCTCGATCCGACGACACACTAGAATCCGACTGACCCAGCCGCTGCGGAGGCATCCCATTCCAACGGAGACGAAGATGCAACCTACAAGGAGAAAAAAGATGGCGATCAAGACGAACCCGGTCCGGAAATCCGGCATGAGAAACATCTACTGTCCCCATTACGAGGGATGTCTCGATTACTCTGCAAAGCGGAACTGGCAGTTCTGGGACTGTTCCCAGTGCTCCCATAAGGCCATTCAAAGACCCATTGTAGAGGATCATGTCCTGGTAAAGGATGCCTCTCCCTGCTATGAGCTGCCCGCCAACATCAGCTCGTATATCAATTGAAGGCCGGTTTTGTGCGATTCTGAAATGAAAGGGAGGACCCCGTTTTTGCAAGATCACCGAGATCTCCGGAATCGGAGAAGAAAAAAGAACGACAGGCAGATAAACCGCGCAGGCGAACGTCATCGATTCTTCTCGTAACCCTCGTCCTTACACTGGTAATCGCCGGGGTCATCTATCTGCTCTCCCGGTACGGTGCAGTGGGGGGTATAGAGACCATCATCAATTTTATCAAGGATGAGAAGACCCACCCTGCGCTGTTTATCTCCCTGATGACCTTTCTGCCGCTGTTTGGCTTTCCCATCAGCCTATTTCTGATCACGGCAGGGGTCAAATTCGGGATCATTTGGGGGCTTCTGGTCAGTGCGCTGACCATGCTGTTCCATGTTATCGCCTCTTTTGCCATCGCCCGATATCTCTTCAAGCAGCATATCGAGGCATTGGTGGCAAAGACCAAATACACCATTCCCCAAGTGCCGGAGGAGAAGATTCTTCTATTTGCCCTGATCTTCACAGCGGTTCCCGGCCTTCCCTACACCTTGAAAAACTATGTACTCGCTGTTGCCGGGGTTCCGTTCCGCTATTTTCTTCCCATTGCCTGGGGGGTGCAGTGGATCATGGGGGTCGTCTTTTTAGGCATCGGCAGCGGAGCGGCTGAAATGGACTGGAAACTGCTGTCGATCTTCGGGGGCATTTTGGTGGCAGGCTATTTTTTTATCCGCCGGCTCAACAGACGGTACGGCCATATTGTCCAGGGATAGCTGAAGACTATCGAAGGGTCTGCGGCCTGAGTTATCTTTTTTTACATTATAATCTGACCCCTATACTTATCCTTCCTACTTCTCTTTAAGCTTTGGATGCAGCAACAACCACTGACTTGAAAAACCTCATGTGCCTCTTAGCTATATCGTTCATCCATGTAGAAACTGAGGAATAAGTCCAGTTTTAGAATTCTGTCTAACACCTCATTATTTTCAATTGGTATTTGCCGAAAGGCTGCTTGACGGATCATTGTAGTGATATAGAAAGGATTGCCGCCACACCGGTCTGCAACAACTGGGGCCATTTTTTCGGAAAGCTCCGCATCGTAATAGGCCGCCACTTTTTTGGCCAGTTCTGCGCCCCAATAGCCGGTCATGGCATCAAGGGTACGAATCTTAAATTTTCCACATGCATGCCAACTAAATTTCTCCTGTACCGAATCATTTATTTCTGAGCCGGTGACGAAATGAGGGCAGTTCGGCGATTCCACGGCCTCCTGCATGAAGCCGGTCAGTTCGAAATTGTGCCGGGGCAGGCGGATGTTCTGGAACTCGTCTAAAAAGACGACAATGGTGGAATCGTCGGAATCGGCCACCCGCCGCGCGGCATCCAGCGCATCCCGCTGGGGAAAAGGGGTATCCTTCCGGCAGATCGCATCATGCCAGTCGAGCATCCAGTCCAGGCGCCCGGTAAAAGGAAAGCGTTCTTTGGCTTCATGAACCGTCCGGATCAGCGCATCCCCGGTGATCCGTTTTTCGACGATCCAGGGCTGGCGGGTGTAAAAACCGACATAATAGCGGATCAGGTTCTCCAGATAATCGACGACAAACGCGGTGACATCCATCGGCTGATCCGGAAAGCTGTAGTAGACGGGAACCACCGCGTTTGGATCTTCCGGGTGCTGCTCGAAAAAGAGCCGGTTGACCACCCGCTTGAAGATCTCGGTCTTGCCCATCCGGCGCTGACCCAGCAGCACCGTGGACATGGTGCGCCGGCGAGCCGCCTCTGTCGCGGCATGGTAAAGGTATTCCAGATGCTCCTCCCGGTCCGTATAGACCGGCTCCGGAACCAGGGGTTTGATCACCCAGGGAACGGACTTTGGCAAAATAGCACTTTCAGGACTCATTCCAAGCCATTCTCCTCATTTTTCCGCAGGATCATCGGCCTCCTGCTCCTGCACCACCCCCATCTGGCGCACCACTTCCCGGACATGCTCCTCATCTCCGGTTTGGCCCCTTTTCCGCTCGTCGAGCTTCTGCACCGCAGATGTCCGGCCGTAGAGCATTATCGTATCATAGGGAAGCAGCTTCGTATTTCCCATGGGCCCGCCGATATAGGTTCCGTCCTTCCGGGTGACGAGAATCGAAAGAACCATTATTGTCAGCAGCGTAATAAGAGAAAGCATAATCCCAACTGATCGTCAGATCTCTTTGACGGCCTTGCGGGCCGCGACCACAACCGGGTCCCAGACCGGAGAGAAGGGCGGCGCGTAGCTCAGATCGAGAAAGACCATCTGCTCCACCGTAAATCCGGCATGAAGGCAGGTGGCAATGGTGTCGATCCGCTTGCCGGACTCCTGTTTGCCCACGATCTGGCCTCCCAAGAGCCTTCCGCTCCCCTTTTCCGCATGGATCTTGACCGTGATCTCCGCGGCCCCGGGATAGTAGCCCGGCTTGTTCCTGGTCTTGACCTTTCCGGTGATGAACTCCCACCCCAGATCCTCGATCTCCTTTTGGCTCAATCCGGTGCGGGAGATCTCGGTCTCCATGAACTTTGTGATGGCCGTTCCGATCGCACCCGGAAAGACCGCATCGTCGCCGCCGATGTTGATCCCGGCCACCATCCCCTGCTTGTTGGCAACGGTTCCCAGTGCCACATAGAAGGGCTTTTTGCTGATCAGGTGATGGGTCTGGACGCAGTCTCCCGCGGACCAGACGCCCTCGATCCCGGTCTGCTGCCGCTCGTTTACGATGATGCCGTCCCGGACGCCTACGGGAATCCCGGCCGCCTTGGCCAGATCCGAGTTGGGCCTCACCCCGGTCCCGAGAACCACGATGTCTGCCGGCAGCACCCGGTTTTCCGTGATCACGGCCGTGACTTTTCCGTCCTTGAGTTCGATGCCGGTGAGCGCCTCCTCCCGGTAGAGGTGAATCTTGTGATCGATGAGTGACTGGGAGACGATCGCGCCCATATCCGGGTCCAGCGTCCCCATCACCTCGGGAGCCATCTCCACCAGCGAGACCTCCATCCCCCGCATCAGCATGGCCTCGGCCATCTCCAGGCCGATGTATCCGCCGCCGATCACCACGCCCCGCCTCGGCTTCTCCCGATCGACCACCCCCTTGAAGATCATCCCGCTCTTCAGGGTCGTGAGCGCGTAGATCCCCTCCGCATCGATGTTTTCGATGGGTGGGCGGAGCGCGACCGCGCCTGTCGCGACCATCAGTTGATCAAAGGGCTCCCACCACTCCTTTCCGGTATCGAGATTTTCGACCCGGACCCTTCTGGCGGAAAGATCGATCTCCGTCACCTCATGGCGAACATATGCGTCGATGTCCTGATTCTTCTTGAAGGCTTCCGGGGTTCTTGCCACCAGATCGTTTTCGTCATCGACAAGACTGCCGATGTAATAGGGAACCCCTCAGGCCGAATAGGATGTGTGCGGACTCTTTTCAAAGGCTATGATCTCCATCTCCGGCTTCCGCCGACGGGCCTGGGAGGCCGCGCTCATCCCGGCCGCGTCTCCGCCGATTACTACCAGTCGCTCTTTTTTCATCTGAATTCCCTCCTTGTCTGAAGGCTGATATGTTCAGGGTTCTCTTCGATTCCGTCTCCGCTTTTCAACACCCTCTCCGCTTCTCGACACCCTCTCCGCTTCTCGACACCCTCTCCGCTTCTCGACAAATGCTGGGAAGAATCTGCGGTCGAATGAGGAGCATGTCCCAGATCCCATCCCCTTTCATCATCATGGTGAAACCGCTGTTTCCGATAATGGCCGAAACCGCGGCCCTCCCACATCCGAACCTCCAGTTCGATCTGATCTCCCTCCACCGAGATGGTATTGTAGGCGTTCTTCTCCTTCCGGACCCGGTTGGAGGTGGCTGTCCCCGCCTGGATTACCAGCACGGAGCGGGCCAGAGTCCGGTAGACGGAATGGGAGCCGCCAGCGTAGCTCATATGAAAGTGGCCGGCCAGGAGCAGATCGAGGTTGCAGCTCTCCAGGGTCGTAAGAACCTTTCCAGCGCTGCCCATCAGCCGCCTTTTCAGGTCGTCCGGTGGCGGCAGAAAGGGATGGTGGGTGACCAGGATCTTCCGGATCTCCCGGGGAATCCCGCAGAAATGCTCCCGGATGATCTCCACCTGCTTTGCAGAGATGCTGCCGTTCGTGAAGGTGAAGGATCTCGCGGTGTTGACCCCGAGTACAGCGATCTCGTCATCGGCATAAAACGGGCTGAAATCGTTAGTGATATACCGCTCAAACCGCTTCAATGGCCGCAGAAACCGCCGGCCCACATCATACAGGGGAACATCATGGTTTCCCGGAACCACGATCTTTTGAAAGGGAATCCGCCTTAAAAAATCCCTTGCCGCTCGATACTGCCACGGCCGGGCCCGCTGGGTCAGATCCCCGCTCACCGCCACCAGATCGGGATTCAGCGATTTCAAATCCGCCACCAGAGCCTCTGCGATTTCCGGGACCACCCTGCCGAAATGGATGTCTGAGATATGTGCGATCCGCTTCATTCTTCAAGCTTTGGGATCATCATCCGCAGATATCGGGGCCGGATTCGGAAGTTCAAGGGCGTTCGAAACCGGACGAACTCGCCGTCGGCCAGGGCCTTGAGCCTCTTCTTCCGGCTGTGGATCGTAAATTCCTGGGTCAGAATCGACTTGAGTTCCGGAACCTCCTTGAACCGGCGCTTGAAGATCGCATAGAGCCCCAATTTGAACATGAAGAGCCGGGCCGGGGGCTTGACCTGGGGAGAATAGAGAACGCTCAGGTTCCCGTCCGTCAGGGAGAGACGCTGCATCAGAGAGAAGATATCGGTCTCGAACCGGTTGACCCCCACAAATACAAAGGGGGCACGGATGAATTCGGCATCATCCACAGATTCCAGATAGCCCGACATCAGGGGCGGCTGGAGTGCAGCCTTGAACGCGGCAAACGCGACCGCGGCAATCTTCCCGATATTCATCTTTTTCCGATACACCTCCCGCATCTCCACGGCCTTCCGATGGATGCCCAATGAGATATTGTGGACAAAGATATAGCCGTTGATCTCCCCCACATCGATCTCTTCGATCCGGCCCGCCGTCAGGGTTTTGACCGCGGTCTCCACATCCAGCGGTATGTGAAGATCCCTTGCGATCAGGTTGAAGGTACCCAGGGGAAGCACGCCGATGGGCTTTTCGGTTCCCGCGAGCGCGTTGACGGTTCGGTTGATGGTTCCGTCGCCTCCGCCCACGATCAGGATCTCCGAAGAACTCTCTGCGGCTTTCAATATCTCCTTTCCCATGTCATCGGGAGGGGCCCAGACCAAGCGGGAATTGGGGCAGCAGGTTTCAAAGAGCTGAACCAGATGGGATCTCCGCTGTCGGCCTCCGGCTCCGGAAAAATAACCGGCTCCGAGGTTGAGAACCACGACCATCGACTTCCGGGACAAGCCATGGTCCTGTTCCAGGTTTTCATCGGGAACGGATGAATTCAATGAAGGATTACCTCCGCTCCTTTGCCGCAAAATCTTTGAAATAATCGAGGATCGTCTTCTCCTTGTAATCGGTGAACTCCCCGGCATCGAAGAAGACGCCGTAGCAGACCCCGCAGGATTCATACCAGATATGGGGCTGATCCTTGTCCACCATCCGGATCATCTGAGCCCGGCAGACCGGGCAGTTGACCTCATCGATCTCATTGTATTTTCTGCCGGTCTCCGGATCACCGGAATCGATGATCTCAGAGCCGGGAATCCCTTTGAGCTTTTCATGCTCGAGCATGTCGAACCAGAGCCCTTTACAGCCAAGGCAGCGGTCAACAGTCACCTCATCGTATTCGATCTTCTCCATATCCGTTTGGCACTTGGGGCATTTCATGGTGATCTCTCCTTCTTTACCGTCTCGCATGAGTATTCTTTTCGATATCAAAGATGACCAGCAGGATCTCGGCATAGACCCGGATGCTCAGCAGATAGAGGAATAAGACCAGGATTCCGAGCAGGGGTCTTATGATCTGCCCCTGCATAAAACCCATGACAATGGCAATGATCATCAGAATGGCTCCGACGACCATTCCCACGGCATAGAGGATCTTGATGAGCGGCGGGGTGAAATAGCGGGTAAAGGAGAAATCGATCAATCCCTTCAGAGCATCCACCGGCGATCGACTTCTCGGCTTTCCCACCTCAGATTCCGACTCGGAAGGCTCCAGTCTTTCCTGGCAATGTTTACACTTGATCGCCTTTTTTCGGATGCGCTCATCACAATAGGGGCAGCGGACAAGCTCTGCATCGTTCTCCTCTGCATCGGCCTCTTTTTCACGATCCATCAGCGGCGATTTTACGGTAGTGCTGGATCGATGCAAAGCTTCGGTGATCTTCGGCTCTCCGCTTGGGGCCGGAGGAGATGGGGCAGATTCCGGTTCCGACCGCGGAACATAGTCGGGAAAAGGGGTTCCGCAATAGACACAGGCCGCTCTCGGATGCTGCTTATGTCTGCACTTGGAACATTGAACCATCTCCTCCCCGTCCTTGTTTTGGGAAGAGGGTTTTGAAGAATCCTTCTGCGGTTTTGGGGGTCGCTTTTTCGGCGCGATCGGGGGATCTCCCCCTTTTTGGATCGGAAAACGGGTGCTGCACTTGGGACACCGGATCTTGACCTCCTTATCCGGAACCTTTGCATCATCGATCTGGGAGGTGAAACTGCAGTTGGGGCATTGAACTTTC
Organism: Desulfobacteraceae bacterium; assembly: GCA_011390135.1. Classification (GTDB taxonomy): domain Bacteria; phylum Desulfobacterota; class Desulfobacteria; order Desulfobacterales; family JAABSP01; genus JAABSP01. Next base: position 53,446 of record JAABSZ010000005.1, read on the forward strand.
ATCCGCTCTACCATCTCCTCTGTGATGATTATTCGTAGATGAACTCCCTGACTTTCAACACACCGCCGCCGGGAACCGGGATCTCCCGTTCGATCACGCGCACCGGCTGATCATCGGCATCGTCCGAATCAGAGCCGGGCAGCGCCGCCTTCACCCCGGCGATCTTGCGTTTTCCGGCATGGGCCGCCACCGGCGCCTCCGGGGCTTTACCGGAGGCAGCCGCAGCCTCCTCCTCGGGCCCCAAGAGCCAGATCACTTTTCCCTGTGCCGCGCTTTCGGGCACAGCCCTCTCCGGAGGGGAAGCGGACAATTCAGGGGCCGGGGCCGGCGGGGCAATGGCTTTCACCCCCTCTTTGAGACATCTGTTGAACTGGCGCTCATCTTTTGCAACCGAACGGCAATCCTTCCATCGGGAGATCATAACCCGGTATTCGGCCTCCGAGAGGGGATTTCCTTCAGGATCGAAAAATCGGGTATCCTGCGCCCACAGGGAAGGAGCAAACAGCAGATGCAATCCAGCGGCAATGATCCAGCCGGCAGCCCAAAATCCTCTCATGCCCCCTCCTCTTCTGGTTCCATAGAGATTCCATACATTATCCAAGGGTACGTGAATCGAGGAAAAAATGCAACTCCCTTCCCCATGTTGGAGACGATTCGAAGATAAAGCGGCAAGGGTCCGGAAATCTCCTGTCACCGCTTGCTGATCCGGTCGATATAGCTGAAGGTGTAGTCGAATTTCCCATCGGGGCCCGGAACCGCTTCGATCTCCGTCAGATAGACCGTATCCGATCCCCGGTGGTCCGCCGGGCCAAAGGATACAAAATAGCCCCCGAGATCCGCGTTTGACATGGATTCGATGGCCCGTTTCAGCCGGGAGAAGTCGGGCGCGTCCCCCGCAGCCCCGAGGGCCATGTCCATCGCCTTGGCCGCAAGAAAGCCCTCGAGGCTGACAAAGCCGAAGTCGCTGCCGCCGATGGCATCCTGATACTCCCGCACCACAGGGACTCCCGCATCCCAAGGGTCCGGGACCACCTGGCTGATGAAAACATTTGCGGTGTTTCCCCGCAGGGATCTGGCCAGGGCATGGGAGCCCACAAAGGAGATGTTCATGAAGACCGCATCGAAATCGAGCCTTCGCCACATATTGATCGCGGCCGCACAGGGGAGATAGGCGCCGACCATGATCACCGCATCCACCCGGTTTCCCGCGATCTGGCGCACACTCTGCCCCACCTGAAGGCTGTTCCGTTTATAGTTGGGAACGAATCTCCAGAACTTCTCCCATTCGGCGTCCGTTGCCCCATCTGGGGGTATGGAGGGAAGGGCCGGAATGATCTCGATGCCTTCGATTTGGGAGACGGCCTTGCGTGCGCCCGATACTCCGGCAAGGCCGAATGCATCCCGCTGGACAAACAGGGAGATCTTTTTGACCCCGACATCCTCTTTGAGTCGGCGGATCATGTTCTCGATCTCCGCATCATAGCTCGCGCGCAGGCTGAAGGAATGGGGATTGGCTCTGGGGTCGCTGAGAAAATCCGCGCCTGTAAACGCACCGAAGAAGATGGTGTTCGCGGCTTTGGCAAGGGGAACCGCCACCTTGGAAGTGGGGGTTCCCACATAGCCGAAAAGGGCATGAACCGGTTCTGCAACAAAGGCTTCGGTGTTTTGGATGCACCGATCCGGCTCATACCCGTCATCCTTTACGAGCAGGCGGATGTTCTGGGCGTTACGATCGAAATAGGCCGTTGCCCCCCGGTGCATCTGGGTCCCCAGAAAGGCCGTGGGTCCTATGAGTGCGCAGGATTGCCCCAGAACCGTCTCTGAAAAGGCTGGGGACGCGCAAGTCAGTCCACCGATAATCAAAATCGCAATTGCCGAAATTCCCAAAGCTTTTTGTCGCATGCTGAACCTCCCCGGATATCATTCATAGCGGATCATTGGGACAGGGATGCTCGATTCTCCCCATCCTGTTATGGATACAGCAGCAGCGCTTCAGGATCAAGAAAAAAAGCCCGAAACCAAAGGTTTTCAGCTTTGGGCGTCCGCGATGGCCACCTCTTCAAAGGTTTTGATCTCGCAAAGGATTCGGGTCGCGGCATCCATCAGCTCCATTGCCAGAGCCGCACCGGTTCCCTCTCCGAGCCGGAACCGGAGATCGAGCAGCGGCTGAAGATCGAGGCGCTCCAGCATATACCGATGCCCCACCTCCACCGAGTTGTGCCCGGCAAAGAGATAGGCCCTTGCAGCCGGGGCCAGCTCACACGCAACCAGTGCCCCGGCCGTGGAGATCAACCCATCACAGATCACCGGAATCCCTTTTCCGGCCGCACCGATCACCAGACCCGCAAGACCTCCGATCTCACATCCCCCCACCTTTGCCAGCACGTCGATGGGATCGCGTGGATCTGGACGGTTCCGCGCCAGCCCGGTTTCGATAGCCCGGATCTTCCGCGTAAGCCCCGCATCATCCACGCCTGTCCCTCTGCCGGTCAACCGCTCCACAGGAATGCCGGAAAAGGCCGCGATGATCGCAGTGGAGGGAGTCGTGTTGCCGATGCCCATATCTCCGGTTCCCAGAAGATGAAGCGGCTCCTTTTCCATCAGTTCGTTGACGATCTCGATGCCGGCCTCGATACTTTGGACCGCCTCCTCCCGGGTCATGGCAGGCCCCTTGGCAAAGTTTCGGGTCCCTTTGCAGACCTTTTTGTGAAAGATCGGCAGATCCGCGGGGAAATCTCCGCACACCCCCAGGTCGGCAACCCTCACCTCGGCCCCGGCATGACGGGCCAGCACATTGATGGACGCGCCGCCATTGACGAAGTTCATCACCATCTGCCGCGTCACCTCCGAGGGGAAGAGGCTCACCCCCTCCTCGCAGATGCCGTGATCTCCGGCGCAGGTGACAATCGCTTTCTTCTCCAGACGCACATCCAGGGTCTTGAAGATTCCGGCAAGTCTTGCAGAGATCTCCTCCAGCATCCCGAGGCTTCCCGCGGGCCGGGCATGATTCCGGAGGCGATCTTTTGCGGCCTCATAGATTTGGGCATCCGGGGATTGAATTCCATCGACGGTCTTTTTCAGAAGCTCCATTCTTACCTCCATCTCTTTGTCATGATTTTCAGGCAAAAAAAAACCGTGCTACAGGATTTATATCTGTAGCACGGAATCTGTCGGACGCATCTTCCTGCGGTTATGGCAGGTCTTCTGGCTTGCAGATCTTTCCGTGGCCCGCGCCTTCCCGCACTATAAAACATCGGGGATTTTGAAAATCCATATCCGATGCTTTAAAAAAGCAGTGGCAATATGCGGGGCCGGTCCCTGCTTACAGCGCCGGTCCAACGCTGCGGATTCTCACCGCATTCCCTTTTCACCGCCCAAAAAGGCGACACCACAACCGGTCAAGAGAGTACACCATCGGACGGAAAAATCAACCTGATTTAAAAAGCAACCTGATTTTTGAGGAAAAACGCCATGCACTTCGGATCGCTCTTGACCGCCCGGAAATTACTGGCCAGCCACCTCTTTGGAGCAGTGCTTGCAGATCTTGGCCCGGCTCTTGATGATCTCGGCGCAGAAGGGACATTCCCGGGTGAAGTTGCGCTCATGGATCTTCTTGACGGCCGCCTCGACCTTCTTGCGGATGATGTCGTTGCCGAAATCCTTCTCCCGCAGGGGGTCGATCTCGGCCGGGGTTCCGATATCCCGGATCATCTCCGCAGCCCGGACCCGAACCCGTGCCGGTTCATTGGCTTCCACCAGGATCGTCAGCACCCCGGCCGCGTCCTTTCGGGCTTCCATCTCATCGAGTACCGCAAAACCCTTCTCGACCTTCTCCTTCATGGCCTCCTGCTCTGCCAGGACCTCCTCATCGATGATCTGTCCCTTCCCGCCAAATGGCCCGAAAACCGACATATATTCGAAATTCCGGCCTTCGGGATAGCAGATGCACCGGTAGGATGCGGTCCGCCCATAGGTTCCCTCGATGTGATCCCAGCCCTGGACATAGGTGGGACATTCATCGTTGAAACACATATAAAGGTATGGGGTTCCCCACCCGAGACCATCGTCGCAGGGGACCGGCGGAACCTCCCAGAGGTTCATCTCGACACTGCAATGGGGACACTGGGGACGATCCGCAGACATGATCTTGGCAAAAACCTCTTCTTTGGTGATTATATGCACTGGATATTCCTCCGTGAGCGATTTTGGATATCGAACAGATTTTGATCAATGGCTTGAAAATTCGTGCTGATGCGGAAACAATGTAAGAAATTTACAGGGTTTGTCAAATACTTTCAGACTTTTTCATCGCCCTGCGCCGCCCCGGCCGAATCGTTGCAAATCAATTCGGGAAAGGATTGACAAGCCGAAAGAAGAATCATAAAATACAAAGTTTATAGATAGGGTTTTGCTGTAAAATGGAGGAGGACTCTCCATTTGCTGCTTCCAAATTCTTTTAGCATCAGAGGTGAATGAATGCTCAGGTTAATGCGGGATTATGCCACAAGCTGGTTTATCAAGATCATTTTAGGGGCCATTGT
>JAABSZ010000052.1:0-21213 GCA_011390135.1 Desulfobacteraceae bacterium
CCACAATATAAATGGGGTCAGCATGGGTGGTCGGTCTGGAGGTCTCAAAGCACCCCCCCTGGTCAATGGCCACATCCACCAGCACCGAGCCCTTTTTCATGGTTGAAAGCATCTCCTTTGTGACGAGCCGGGGCGCCTTTGCCCCGGGAATGAGCACCGCACCCACTACCAGATCGGCCCTTTTCACCAGATCCCGGATCACTACAGGCGTTGACATAAGGGTAAAGCAGTTGGCCGGCATCACATCGCTCAAATAACGAAGCCGCTCCAGGTTCATATCGAGCACATAGACCTTTGCGCCAAGGCCGCAGGCCATCCTGGCCGCATGGGTTCCCACCACTCCGCCGCCGATGACCAGCACCATGCCCGGGTCCACACCGGGAACGCCCCCCAGCAGAACCCCGTTGCCCCCCTGGGGCATCTCCAGGTACTTTGCGCCCTGCTGGATCGCCATCCGGCCCGCGACCTCACTCATGGGAGTGAGCAGGGGAAGGGAGCGATCCGCCTTTTGAACCGTCTCGTAGGCGATGCAGATCGATCTGCTCTTGATCAGCGCACGGGTCAGCTCTTGGGCCGCGGCCAGATGGAGATAGGTGAAGACGATCTGCCCCTTTCGGATGAGATCGTATTCTCCGGGCAGCGGTTCTTTGACATGCATCACCATCTCGGCCCGGTCGTAGATCTCCTTTGGCGTATCGACGATCTCCGCTCCCTGATCCGCATAATCGGAATCGGAAAAACCGCTGCCGAAACCGGCGCCTTTCTCAACCAGCACCGTGTGTCCTTTCTGACGCATGATTTCGACGCCGGCCGGCCTCATCGACACCCGGTTCTCCTCCGACTTGATCTCCTTTAAAACCCCGACGATCATGATCTCTCTCCTTCTCCTATGTTGGTTACGGCATGTTTCGGCATTCATCACATCCTTTATTTTTGAACGAATTCAAAGAGATTGGCAAGGATTTTATTTTCAGGCAGGAACCGTCTGAGAAATAAATACTTCTGGACGAATACCGGAGAATAGATTAAGATTGTTTATAGTGCATGATCCAACAAAAGGGATATACACCTCGGGAAAGGATTGATTTTCAATGGTAAGTATCCATCCAGCACCAGATCAAAAAATGTCCGGGTCTCGGGTTCGTCTGCTGGACAAGCTGCCGACCCATATTCCCGGTCTGGACCTGATCCTAAACGGAGGCATTCCCGAAGATAGGATGACGATCTTGAGCGGCGGCCCCGGGTCCGGAAAGACCATGCTTGCGCTGGAGATCTTTTACCGGAATGCCGCGGCCGGCACCCCCGGCCTCATGGTCTGTTTCGAGGAGGGGGGCGAGGCTGTCCGCATCAATGCCCTGACCATGGGATGGGACCTTAATGCTATGGAAGAGGCCGGAAAACTTGCGGTGATCCATCCGGAAATCGACTACGGGGCCATCCGGAGCGGGGAATTCAACATCGAAGGGCTCCTGGCCGTGCTGGCCGGCAAGGCCCAAGAGATCGGAGCCCGCTTTATCCTAATCGACGCGCTGGATGTTCTTCTGCGGCTCTTCAGCGACCCGGAACTCCAGATAGATGAGTGCTGGAACCTCAACAGATGGCTGAGCGCCAACGGCATGACCGCGCTCGTCACCGCCAAGCTGAGCCAGAGCTTAAACGGCATCGAGAAGTACGCTTTTCTCGACTATCTGGCCGACTGCGTCATCTATCTGGACCAGCGGATCGTCGGGCAGGTGATGACCCGGAGGCTTCGGGTGGTCAAGTACCGGGGCTCGGGATACAGCAGCAACGAACACCCCTTCATCATCACCAGAGACGGGCTGGTTCTGATGCCTGTCACCTCGGCCGCGCTCAACCACAAGCCTCTGGGGCAGGTGATCTCCGCGGGCATGGATACGCTTGACCGGATCATGGGGGGCGGATACCGGCAGGGCTCCACAGTTCTCATCAGCGGCCCAACGGGCAGCGGCAAAACCACATTCTCCAGCCTCTTTGCCCAGGCCGCATGCCGTCGGGGGGAACGGGTTCAGTATGTCAGCTTTGAAGAGTCTCCGGAAACCCTGATCATCGGCATGAAGAGCATGAATATCGACCTTGCCCCTCATGTGGCCGAGCAGAATCTGCGCTTCCTCACGGCCATGCCCGAGGCCATGGGGGTGGAAGAGCATCTCTACCGGATTTTCAACAGCATGGAAGAATTCAGACCCAGCCACCACATTGTGGATGCGGTCTCTGCCGCCGTCAGGATGGGCTCTGAAAAGGCGGCCTTCAATTTTATGGTACGCCTCATGGACGAGTGCAAGAAAAACGGCATCACCTGCATCTACACCAATCAGACCAGCAGCCGGGCCCCGGTGGATGAGATCAGCGGCGTGGGGATCTCCTCCCTCATGGATACGGCAGTGATCCTCGACTATGACCGGAAGGGGGACATCTTCGGCCGCTCCGTACTGGCGCTGAAATCCCGGGGAGCAAGCCATTCCCACCGGTTCCACCGGTTTCAGATGACCGACCAGGGCATCCTGATGGATGAAGACATCGAGGAAGACAACGACGAAGCTGAAGGAGATTCCCGATGATCCTCTCCGTGGTCGAGGAATCAAAACCCAATGATCATCGAAAGATGATCCTCTTTGTGGCCGGGGAAGGGCTCAACTCCGTCAGGGCCAGGGAGAATCTTTTGCGGATCTGCGAAGAGCGGCTCAAGGGCAGATACGATCTGGAAGTGGTGGATGTGCTGAAAGATTACAAACCGGCCCTGGCCCATAACATTCTGGTGACACCGGCTTTGTTGGTGACGGAGCCTCCTCCCAAAGTGACCGTACTGGGGGATCTGAGCGACACCCGGAAGCTGTTGAAGGCACTTCAACTCGATTTGGCCGAGTAAACAAAAAAAGATGCGTGACGGAAAACCTACATACGAGGAGCTGCAGCAGAGGCTTCGGGCCGCAGAAGACATCATCGAAGCCCTTCAGGGGCAGCAGGTGGATGCGATCATCGGAAAGAGTGCGGTTGCGCTTCTGCAGTTGCAGGAGGTCAAAGAGGAGCTGCGCCGCAGTGAGGAGTGGCGCTCCCTTGCTATGGAGGCCGGCGGCGTCGGGCTATGGGAGTATAATATGGATGCGGATGAGGTCAGCGGTTCAAAGCGGACTCATCAGCTCTTTGCTATCGATCCTGATCCTGATCCTGATGCGGCAAAATCGATCCGTCAGGTATGGAAACGCATCCATCCGGAGGATCGGCCCATGATCCAGGCCATCGCAAAAACCGCGTTGAAGCCCTCGAATGACCCGGTTTTCCAGATCGACTTTCGGGTTCTTCGCCCGGACAAAAAAGAGATCTGGCTCGCCACCCGGGGCAAGACCACCTTTGAGGAGACGGATCAGGGGCCAATGCCCGTGCGGGTCCGCGGCGCGATCATCGATGTCACGGAGCAGAAGCGCGCTGAAAAAGATTTGATGGAGCTGAACAAGACACTGGAGTGCCGGGTGAAGGAGCGGACCGCTGAGGCCGAACAGCGCGCCATACAGCTCCGGAATCTGGCAAGGGAGCTTTCCAGAACCGAAGAGCAGGAGCACCAGCGCTTTGCCGATATCCTCCATGAAGACCTCCAGCAGCTCCTGACAGCCCTCCGGTTCCGCTTTGAACTGCTGACCTCGACGGCTGCACTCAAGGAGAAAGATCCGGTTCAGGTCAAGACCATCGTCGAGTTGATCGACGAGTGCAACGCCAAAGCCCGGAGTCTCTCCCATGATCTCAGTCCTCCTGTTCTCCGGAGCAGTAACCTGGTCTCGGCTCTAAAATGGCTCTGCGGGGATGTGAAGGAGAAATACGAACAGGAAGTGACCCTCGATGCGGATGAAAGCCTCGTATCCCTATCTTTGTCCTTTGTCATCTACCGATCAATTCGGGAACTTCTCTTCAACAGCCATAAACATTCGGGAGCAGGGGCCGCCCACATCCTGGCCCGGCGGGACGGGGATGATATCGTGATCCGGGTGTCGGACCAGGGGAAGGGAATAGTCATTTCCGGCATGGAGCGGCAACGGGAGAAGTCTGCGGGGCTGGGGCTCTTTGCCATCGAGGAGCGGATCAGGTTTCTGGGCGGCGAGGTCGAGATCGACAGCGCACCCGGAGAGGGCTTTTCCGTAACGATGCGGATTCCGGATGAAGTGCCGGTCCATGATTGATATTCTATCGGTTCGGCAGATTTACATCCAAGTATGGGTGAGAAAACGGATACAAAAAAATGGGTGACAAAATGCAGGCGATTTTAAATGTAAAAGATGGTGAAATCAATCAAAGCCTTTTGAGTATTATAAAGGAATTGCTCTCAAAGGATGTTGAAATCATTATAAGAAAGGAAACTTTAAAGCTGGAAGAATATGACAGTAATGCGCCTTTAGACGAGGTAATGAAGGATTTTAAAAATGCCGGTTACAGCGAAGTTTTTCTGAAAGAGCTGGAAGAAGGACTGAAGACTTCTACTGTTTATTCGGATTAAGTAAAAACCGCTGTTTCTCTTCAGCATCCCCCAGAATAATACCCTCCATTTTCGCTGCAAATACCCTCTTTTCCCCATACCCTTATATCCCGCAGATGCGATACAGATGAGAAGTGAAGCATTGGAACAGCCGGAAAGAATCCGCAAAACAGTTTGGGGGAGTATGAGATATTTGAAGTATGGCCTGTATGGATTGTTGGCGATTTTCCTGTTCCTGCTCGTCTGGGGGCTGGTCGAGCCGTATGTTATCGAAGTGGTAGAGGAGCGGGCCGAAATTTATGATCTGCCCCGGGCCTGGGAAGGGCAACGGGTGGCTCTGCTGTCGGATTTGCAGATCGGGATGTGGATGGACAATATCCCAACGGTCCGCCGGAGTGTGGCCCGTCTGATAAAAATCCGTCCGGCCCTGGTTATGATCGCGGGGGATTTTGTCTACGGCCACAGTGAAGAGACACACAAAGACCTGAAAAAGGTCATTGCATCGATTCGGCCCCTGCCGGAGGCCGGGATTCCCACCTATGCCGTTTTCGGCAATCACGATTATCGGATGGATCGGCCGGAGGTTCCTCCCAATCTTGAATCGTCAACGAACATCCGGAAAGCCTTGGAAGAGATTGGGATACAGGTTCTGCAGAACCAAGCCGTACCGCTCCCCGCACCGCCGGGAGCCTCATCTGAAACCGACCTTGTCGGAGACGAGGCCTTGTATCTGGTGGGAGTGGATGCGCGATGGCCCGGTCTGGATCACCCGCAGGATGCCCTGGCCCATGTCCCGGCTTCCAGCCCTCGGCTGGTGATGATGCACAACCCCAATTCATTCCCCTTCTTTCCGCGGAATACAGCCCCGATGGCAGTGGCGGGACACAATCACGGGGGGCAGATTCGTATCCCTTTTATGCCGACATTGTCATATATGAGGATCGTCAAGCGAGAGGAGGTTCATGGGGACGGCTGGATCAAAGATTTCGGAGCCCCCGGCAACCATCTGTATGTCAATCGAGGCATCGGCTTCAGCGTAATTCCCATCCGGATCAACTGCCGCCCCGAAATCACCATCTTTACCCTGAGCCGATCGGTTCTAAAAAAGGCATCAACGGTTCAATGATGGTCCGAAACCCTGATCCGGACTGCGGCAACCCGCGCCGCCGGCATCGGCCGCCTGTTGGCTTTGCGCAGGGCCGTCCTGGCATGGGAAAAGAAGACCGTAGCCGCGCCGCCTGAACGGGTCCTATCCGCACAATTTTTGCGCTTACGGAAAAGAGGATCACCCGGGGCCTAAAAAGCCCCTACTCCTCCTCATACCCCTCATCTTTTCTGTCCCCCCGCCGATTCGGCTCCCATGAAGAGCGGTTGAAATTCTGCCGGTCCGGCTCGATGTTGACTGGCTGATTGAAGATCGCCTGCAGCAGATTCTGACATGCCCGGATCTCCATCAGATCAAAGGGGATGTCCTGATGCAGGAACCGCTCACACCCGCGGCAGTCGAGATCGACGTTTTCATGCGCGGCCGTGCTGAGACATGCTGAATAGTGGAGACAGAAAGGTTTTCGCTTGCCTAAGCTCCTGGGCTTGAACCGGGTCATTCTCTGTCGTTTGGTGGTCGTCAGTCTCATCTGAATATGGCCTGTATCGTTGCCCTTGCCGGCTTCATGCCGAAAGGGTGAATGATATTAGTAAGCCATATTCCAAAAGGCAAGCTTTTTTATTTCATCTAACAAAATTCTAACCGAATTGATCCGATTATCCCTCACCGGTCAAGATCTCCCCGATCTTCTTCAGCAGTTTCCTGGTGGAAAAGGGCTTTTCCAGAAAATGAATGCCCTCCATCAACACCCCCTGCCGGGTGATGATGTTCTCTGTATATCCGGACATATAGAGCACCCGGGATTCGGGATGGTACTGCACGATCTTCTGGTAGAGGGCCGGGCCGTTCATCCCGGGCATGATCACATCGGTCAGCACCAGATGGATCTCTCCGTTATGCTCCCTGGCCAGAGCAATGGCATGATCCACATTCCGGGTCTCCAGCACCTTATACCCTTTACCGGACAGGATGTTGCAGACCAGCCGTTTGACCCCGGGATCATCTTCTACCACCATCACGGTCGCGGAACCGAGGAGAACCGGAATCGATGTGCTGTTTTCGCCAAATGACAGATCCTCATCAGCCGTATGGGGAAGATAGATCTTGAAGATGGTTCCATGCCCCGGCTCGCTGTAAACCCAGATGTTTCCGCCGTGCTGCTTGACGATACCGTAAACCATGGAGAGCCCCAGACCGGTCCCCTTGGACTTCTCCTTGGTGCTGAAGAAGGGCTCGAAGATCTGATGGAGAGTCTCGGAATCCATCCCGGTCCCATTGTCCCTTACCGCGACCATCCCGTAGGTGCCGGGATTCACATCGGGCCTTTGGGCCGCATAGTCTTGATCCAGCTCCACAATGCCGGTCTCGATGGAGAGTTCTCCGCCGTCGGGCATCGCGTCTCTGGCATTGACCGCAAGGTTCATCAGCACCTGCTCCAACTGCGACATATCGGCCTTGACCCGCACCTCATTTGTGGAGATGTTCAGCTTCAGCTCGATATCCTCGCCGATGAGCCGGTGCATCATCTTTGCAAACCCGGAGACGGCCGTGTTGACATCGATGATCCGGACATCGAGCACCTGGCGCCGGCTGAAGGCGAGCAACTGCCGGGTCAGTTTCTGTGCCCGCACCCCCGCGTTATAGATCTCCTGGAGCGAAGAGCGGTCCGGATGATCCGGCTTCATCTCCTCCAGCATCATATCTCCATACCCCAATATGATGGAGAGAAGGTTGTTGAAATCATGGGCCACCCCGCCGGCCAGCCGGCCCACCGCATCCATCTTCTGAGCGTGAAAGAGCTGCTCCTCAAGGTTCCGCTGATTCTCCTCAGCTCTTTTCCGTTCGGTGATGTCGTGAAAGAACTCGATTTTGGAGACGGTTCCGTCATCATTGTAAAGGGGGATATCGTAAAGATCATACATCCGATCGTTTGCGGGGTTGTACCACTCCCATTCCACCCGCTCCCCCTGCAGCACCTTGGGATTGGGACACCAGTTGCAGGGAGCCGGGAGGTCATGGAGGTATTCGTGGCACTTCTGCCCTTCAACAGCGCCAAACTCCTCCTGAAGCCGAGGGTTGACATAGTCGATCTCATAATCGGCATTGACGATGTAGATCCCATTGGGAAAGGCATCCAGAATCTGTTTGAACCGCTTCCGCTCAGAGTTCAGGGTCTTTTCGGCCATGAGCCGGTCTGTTACATCGAAGACCAGGGAGTAGAGAAGATCTTCACCTTCAACCCGAATGGTTCCGGAATAGATCTCGACATCTCTCACGGAGCCATCGGCCAGACGGTGCTTGAAGAAAAAATGGTTCCGCTCGTCCCTGGCGGCCCGATCCAGTTCGGCCTTGATTTCGTTCATCGAAAGGGTGTTTATGTCGGCAATCCCCTTTTGGATCATCTCCTCCCTGGGCCAACCGTAGTAACGGCAGGCCGCGGCATTGGCATCCCGGATGGCCCCGCTCTCCGGATCGATCAGCAGTATGACCGCATTGTTGCTTTCAAAAAGGCTTCGGTACCGGGATTCGCTCTCGGTCAGCGCGCCCACCGATTTTCGCCTCTCCTGCTGAATGGCCAGCAGACGCCCCAGCAGAACCGTTCCGACCGGATAGATGAGCATCACCGGAATCGTGATCCCGGAGAGCACTTTAACTGCAATGGGCCAGGGCAGAAAGAGCATCAGCAGAAGCATGACAACGTGGACCACGATCCCGAGCAGGTAGAGTTCCAGCAGCAGAAAATGGCTTGGATTTCTCTGGCTCCGCACCCGCTGCCAGAAGATTCCGATTCCCGCGGAAGTTGCAATCACTCCGATGCCGACCCATGTGCCCGCGCCGCCCCCCAGAAATCTGTAGAGTGCGGCAATAATGGCGGCAATGACAGCGGGAATCGTGCCGAAAAAGAGTCCGGTCATGCTGAGGAGAACAGAGCGGGTGTCGAAAACGACACCTGGGGAGAAATGGAGAGGGTTGGTCATGACAGCGATGGCGATGAGACCGATGATCATGCCGTTGATTGCCTGAGCCGCGAACCGGTTGGGCCCGGGCCGGATGGGTATCAGGTCGTAAAGAACCGCCAGAACCAGGAGAAGCGCGGCATTGTGGACAAGGGGGAGTATTATCTGCGTATCCATTTGTTATTTCCGCCGTAATTCAGCGCCGATTCAGCCGCCTAAATAGTATTTAACATCTTGTTTTAATATAGGTAAATGCGTTTTAACCGCTGCCCATACGACTTCAAATTCGATGATATCATACCCGTGTGCGATAATGTTTCTGAAACCGATAATTCTTCTGTAATCCTTTATATTTTCTATAAATTCAGAATCAATTGCTTTGATTCTATTCAGGGCTTCACCAATGATTTCAAATTTCCTTTCCACAGCCGCCTGAAGTAATTTGTTGCTCCTGAACTGAGAAAATTCAATACCTTCTACAAAATTCTCAATATCATTTGCTGCTTCATGGATATCAAAAAGTAATTTTTTGATTTCATGCCTCATAAATAATTCTCTTGGTTCGATTGACGGATTCCTGGAAATAAGGGTTTTTGAACTCTTTTTCAAATACAAGTTCGACGGGTCTATTGAAAATAACTTCCAATTTCTCCTTCAGCCCGAAATATCGATCGAAATAATTGTACGTTTCTGATTGATCAAATTTTACCAATATATCGATATCGCTTTCAGGACCAAATGTATCGGTATTGATGGAACCGAAACTGAGCAAACGCTGAACACCAAAAGATTTACATACTCTTTTCAGGTCGGCTTCCATATAGGGAATATCATATTTATTTAAATTTTCCAAAAAAATGTTCTTCATCTGATTTGCTCCGTTTTCTGTAAGCGATATATATCAAAAGAACAATCATCTGTAAACCTTTATGGCGGCGGAAAGGGCATAGGATCAAAATCGATTTTTGCCTAAACCGTCTCCTCCAGGTCTTTGAGGTACTCCTCTGAACGATCCAGATAGAAGGCCAGCGCCTTCATGAAGTTTGCGCCGAGAATGCCGTTGACCAGCAGCAGGCTGATCTCCTGGTGGCGTCGGAGAACAGATTGGGTCTTTGTGAAGATCTTTCGCTCCTCGTCCGACATTCCCTGCATCAACTGGCGCAGCGCACTGCGGGAACGGGGCTGATACATCCAGAAATAGAGCATGTCCAGGGCATTGATCATGATGATCTTCTCCAAGTCAAAAGCCTCGGCATTGCGAGTATCCCGGATCTTTGCCGGGGAATTGAGCATAGCAGGAACATCTCTTTCCGGAAAGAGCATTTCCAGTTCCGCATAGATATCAAAGAGCTGCCGACTTTTGCTTTGATAATCCCGCAGCCGCCGCCGGATGTTGGCGTACCGGTCCGCGGCCCCTTCGATGATGCCGGCCACGCAGTCGGACGCGAGCTTGGAGATGACCGCGGCCCATTTCTGAAGTGCGGACTCGACCCCGACAACCCCCGCAGACCCCAGCAGAATGCCGATCATGGAGTTGAAGAAAACCGCGATGGGAATGGAGAGGATGCTTCTGAAGAAATTGCCGTAGATCGCGCCTCTGGGCAGCCCCCGGAAGATGTTGTGGCCCGAGATGTAGATGCCGTTGGCCAGGGCCATCCACGCGTAGAGCTGAATCGGCGCGGTCATGGTATCGATTCCAAAACCCTGGTCCAGCACCCAGGTCTTGACCACCAGATCGAGCAGAGGAACCGAAAAGCCGGTATAGAGCAGGGAATCGGTCAGCCGCTCCCAGGAGACATAATCATTCCAGCGCAGCAGCGGAGAGCGGCGCAGCCCCCCTCCCCCCAGCACCGACTGGACGATGTTTCGAAAACCGGTGATGGCAAACCAGATCGGCGCACCCAGCCAGGCCAGCACCCACCAGTCATATTTGAAAAAGAAGGTGGCAAAGGCCGGAACAAAACCGAAAAAGACCTTGAGACCGTTACGCAGATCGGTTCTCAGGTACTTGAATGAGAGGCAGCTCTTTCGGGGTCCGTTCAACCCTTTTTTGGCCTCGGCCTTGTCCCCATGATGGCGAACCCCGCCGAGGGTGACGATGTTGCCGGGGCTCTCCATATGGATGGAATCCTCATGCACCAGCCAGTCCTCCTGCTCGGTGCGGCAGATCCGTCCCAGCAGGGGGAGGCTTTCCGTTATCCGGCAGAAGCCGGGCCCCAGCGGATGAGTCCTGTCATGGGGAATGTGGGTGATCCGCCGGTTGACGGAAAGGCGCATGGGAATCATCAGACGGATATCGTCGGCCCATCGGAAAAGCGCCAGCCTTGCCGGTTTCGGCAGGGTCTCCACCACCACCAAACCCATCCCGTGGAACCGGACCGACCGGCCCGTGGAGTCGGAGCCGATGCGCGCTTTTAAGGGCTTGAGTTTGTACTGGGTCTTGAACTGGCCGATATCGTGCAGAATCCCCTGCAGCTTTTCGATCCTGCCCCCATCGGAAGCCCTCTTTTCATTCTCTTTCAGCCCCTCGATGATCTCCTGGATAATCCGCTTGATTGCAATGGTGTTGCCGCTGTTCAGTGCCCGCTGGAGCGCGTCGATGTGCTCGAGATGCCCGCTCTTTTTGTTGATATAATCTTTCAGATTGAAGATCTCCAGACGGGTGATCGCGCCTTCGCAGTCATACAGGATCTCCAGCACATCGGCCGCATCGAGGTTGCTCAGATTGAGGGTGATCCGAAAAGTGGAGCGGAGGCAGGAAAGCTCTTCTGCCAGCTCCCGGGGAGTGAGGCGGAGAAGATCCGGAAGGTCCGGGGAATCCATGAAAAGGGAGGGGTCCGGAAGGTCAGGATTGGCAGAAGGGCTCAGATATCGGGAGAGGATCTCATCCGGGTCCAAAGCCGGGTCCAAATCCTCGATCTTTGTCCGAAGCAGATCCGGCTCATCCTGCTGCCCCCTCTCTGCCTCGGCCGCTGCAGCGGAATCGGGCCGGTTCTCATCAAGGGCCTGCATCATTTGTCGATGGATAAAGCGGCTCAGATGGACCAGAGAAGCCTGGCCCGTTCCCACGAATCGCTTGAATGCGGATCGATCGAGCCGGGGAATAGAAATGGCGCAAGTCGCTTCGATCTCGGGCCGATGAACATCGTTGAAACGGTCCAGCACCGCCATCACCCCCCGCTCCCGGTAAGCCGATACCTTCCGGGCCCGGGTAATGAAATCGGCCAGCCGCGGCTCTGCAAGAAAGCAGAGAAAATCCTGAGAATCGACAAACCCTCTGGGAACCCAGATCAACTGGACATATTTCCCACGGAACTGAGCCGCGAACTCGATACCGATCCGGACATCGATTCCCATGATCCGAGCGGCCTCCAGCAGCTCCATGGCCGATACAGGATGGATATGGTTGTAGTAGATCACCCGGAGACGGCGAATCCCCTTGATCCAGGCATCCATGATCAAGTGTGTTCCGGATTTCCGACCCTTGGTGGCTGCATCGTGGACATGATCGTCAAATGCGATCTGGTTCCACTCTTCAGGCATCTCCAGGAGGTGATAACGCCGGAGAAACTTCCGGATCAGCCGGGGCTTTCCGGACGTGGCTATCCGAAATTCCCGGGCCAGCTTCAGGCGCCGGATTTCATCCCCGGAGACCCGAACCAGCTCCTTCATGATCTCGATGAGGACCCGGGCGGTGTTTTTGGGCATGGAGCCTTCGGCCACGGTCAGCACCTCCTCCCGCAGGGACTGAAGCGCCACCAGCCGGTTGTCAACCTTGTCGGTCTCCAGGGAATCGAGGAGAAAGACCACTGCATACGCGATCCTCAAACCCCTCGATTCGGTCATCTCCCGGATGCCCCGGGGATGAAAAAAGGGGTAGAAGGTCTTGTTGACATCGCCGGGCGCGTCGCCGCTGGCGCGAACCTCATCGACGATCCTGAGAAGAACATGATCCCGGCGATCGAAGAACCAGCCGGATGAGTAGCTGTCAGAAGAAGGGATCGTTTCTTCCCCTAATTCCAGAATTCAAAGAAATGATGCACCGGCCCGTGGCCTCTGCCGAGCCGATATTCGGCTCCTTTACCAATGGCCTGAAGAATGTACCGTTTCGCGCCCACACCGGCCTCCTCCAGCGGCAAGCCCTTTGCAAGAAACGCGGCCAGCGCCGAAGAGAGGGTACATCCGGTTCCGTGGGTGTTTTTGGTGTCGATCCTCGATCCCTCCAGCGGAATAAAGCGGTCTGTCGCAGGAATGTAGAGAAGATCGTTGGACTCCGATTCCCGCAAATGGCCCCCCTTCAACAGGACACTTTTGGGCCCCAGATCGGCCAGATCCCTCGCTGCGCGGGCCATCTCCTCATACTGCTCTATATTTCGCTCCAGCAGCACGGCCGCCTCGGGCAGATTCGGGGTGATCACATCGGCCATGGGAATCAGCCGGGATTTGATGGCCGCGATGGCATCCTCCTGCAGCAGCTTATCGCCGCTCTGAGCCACCATCACCGGATCGAGTACGATCTGCTTTGCCCGGTGCTCCAGCAGTTTATCGGCAACGATGTTGACGATATCCGCGGAAAAGAGCATCCCGATCTTGACCGCGTCGGCCCCCATATCATTGAAGATCGCATCGATCTGTGCCCCCACCATCTCCCGCGGAACCCCGTGGATCGCGGTGACGCCCTGGGTATTCTGCGCGGTAAGCGCGGTGATCGCGGACATCCCGAAACAGCCCAGCGCGGAAAATGTCTTGAGATCGGCCTGAATCCCGGCGCCGCCGCCGCTGTCCGATCCCGCAATGGTCAATACCTTATGATACTGTTTACCCATTCCCTCTCTACTATTCTTCCTGATGAAAGTGGTCCCAGCCCGAGGCCCGGATGGTTTCAATCCTGCCATCGGCCCTGAGGATCTCCATTCTTTTGGTATCTGTGATCTCCCCCAGCGCATAGAGGGGGTGTTTGAACCTCTTCCGATAATCGAGCGCGACCTTATCGGCCCTTTCCGGAGAGACCGTGCATAAAAGAGTGTAGTCCTCCCCCCCCGAAATTGCGCAGGAGAGCGGATCGAACTTGTAGCGGCTGCAGAAGGCGTACAGATTTTCGGAGATAGGGATCTTCTCCGCATGAATGCGGACCCCGACCCCGCTCTCCTCCATGATGTGGCCCAGATCCGATGTGAGGCCGTCGCTGGTGTCGATCGCGGCATGAACCCCCGGCTGCTGTGCCAGAAATCTTCCCTCCCGCAGGTAGGCTTTGGGGCGGTTGTGCGCGTTGACCAGCGCCTGCATCTTCTCATCCTCGTACTCGATGCTGTTGACGATCAGGTAGAGGCCGGCCCGGCTGTCGCCCAGAAAACCGGTGGTAAAGATCAGATCTCCGGGTTGTGCGCCCCTTCGATAGAGGATCTCCCCCTCTTTTGCCGATCCTGTCACAAGGAGATTGATGATAAGATCTTTCTTTGATCCGGTCGTATCCCCGCCCAGCAGATTGACCTCGTGCTCGGCCGCAAGAACTCTCATGCCGTCGTAGAAGTCTTCTATATAATCGATTCCGCAATCATCAGGAATCCCTATGCTGATGAAAGCCTCCCGAGCTCTTCCTCCCATAGCGGCAATGTCACTCAGGTTCACCGCAAGGGATTTATAACCCAGATCCCTTCCCGAGATCCGATCCCGCAGAAAGTGGACCCGCTCCACCAGCAGATCCGTAGTGGCCAGAATCACCTCGCCAGGATCGATCCGGAATACGGCCGCATCATCGCCGATGGCCTTGATCACCCCGCTCTTCCGGATGAGACCTCCCCGGGTAATCCTTTTGATCAACCCAAACTCTCCGATTTCTTTCAAGCTCATGGAATCATCGAAAACTTTCTCCTCACTTGAGGAAGAGGCCGTTAATGAAAGGGAGATTTCAAAAAAGGGAGATTTCAAAAAAAGAAGTCCCCTCATTTCCCAACACCCTCCGTTAATATGGAATAAATGCCTTTGATGTCAAGAAGAATCCATAAGCGGGGAGAAGAGGGACCTGTTTTGGAAAAAAACGGGGAGAAATCTCTTTCTCCCCGTTTTTCAATCAGCCTATCCATTAAAGGATGGAAGACTTACACGACACCTCCACCGCTTCCGGTCGGATCGTCATCATCATCATCATCGTCATCATCATCGTCATCATCATCGTCATCATCATCCCCGTCATCATCCCCGTCATCATCCCCGTCATCATCCCCGTCATCATCCCCGTCATCATCCCCGTCATCATCCCCATCGTCATCCCCATCATAATCATCGTCAATTGGGGGTTTTGGCGTATATCCGCCATTATCGATGATGATAATCGTTGTCTCCTGCACCTGCACCTTCACCTGTACCTTGACCTGGGTGATGATTTCCGCATTTTGAACTCTGACGGATTCCTTTACCTTGATCTTTGCCTCATAGGAGACCTTCTGGACGCTGGAAAAAGTAATCAGAATCCGTGTAGGATCGTTGATGGCCTCCAGGGCGGCCTGATCTACAGTATCATTATACTCCACGATCAGACCCGCGGCATGGTCATCCATATCATCGACCGCATTCTCATTGATAACAATGATATTGGTAGTCTTAATCTTGACTTTGACCCTCTGGATCACATTGGTGATGGCCACGCTGGAATTCAGATCCATCTCCGTGAAGATGCCTTCCTGGATGGAAGAGGCTATTACAGAGAGGATATCGGCATTGACGGACTCCTCCTCTTCTTCGGAGAAATCCTCCTGAGCTGCGCCGGCAAAGACGCTATTGGTTGTGATAATGATATTGTTGATCTTGACCGTTACTTTTTGTACTTTCACCCCCAGAGTGGCCAACGCCGAATCTGTTCCCAGGGCTGCTGAAATGGGATCAAATGTGAAGATATCCTCAAGGCCGAAAAGACCCAAAGCCGAAATCACGGCATCCTCTCCGGCATCCACCGCCAAAGTCGTCAGCGGAGTGAGAACCAGCATCGGACTCTCTTCCGGGGTTTCCACCGGATCGAAGGTCAGGATGGATTTGTATTTAAAGTTGATCTTGATCTTCGTGGATACATCTGTTCCCCCGATTCCCAGGATCTTTATGCCCTTTTTCAGCCCTTTTCCCTTGAGCTTGAAATTGCCGTTTTTTGTCGTATTGGCCGTAGGCTCATCCGCATCCCATATCCCATTGCCATTGATGTCGGCAAAGATCTTCATTCCCGAGATATAGCCGTCAATTGCCCTTCCGTAGAAGGTAGGCTCCCCGGAGGATGGCTCTGGTGTGTCGTCACTGTCATCACATCCGGCCAGAAAACTTATGGCGATCAGTGAGAGCAGCAGGCATAAGAATTTGAATGTGGTCTGTTTTCGTTTCATGAAAATCTCCTTATCCGGGCGATCAAAGCATTTTATCCATACAGCCCTGATAATCTCCGGGCTGATGACAAGTGGGATAGGAACACAAGGCTCCTGTCTCTTATTGCAGAAGAGACTTAGATGAACTTTAACATCCATTATCTTTTTAGGTCAATGCTTTTGAGCAGACAAATCCGGCAAAAGCGACCTCCTCCCCTCCCCGGCCATAGACTTCCTCTTGTCAACCCGGCAAAATTGGCCTATCATACCCTTAAAACGGCAACCAAAGCCGGCTCTTTCACCCGCTGCCACAGGAAAAAAAGAAAGATGAAAACCCCTGACAAACATCTCCTTGAAATCCCGAGCCTGATCCTTCTGCTCTCCCTGGCGCTCCTCATTTTCCCGGTCCAAAGCGGCAGTGCCAAAGGCCCGGTTCAGCTCCCGGTTCAGCTCCCTGTTCAGCTCCCGATCCACAAGCCCGAGCAGATCACATCGGAGACCAGCCCGGTGCGCCATGTCTCGGTTTCCAAAGATGGCCGATGGCTGGTCTATACGGCCGCCCGGGGAACGGGCCCGGGCGCGGAGACCGATCTCTGGCTCCTGTCGGCCGATCCCGCGCAGGTGGTGCTTCCCCGGCGACTGACCGATGATCCTTCGGACAAGTCCTTTCCCGCGATCTCCCGGGACGGGCGGAAAGTCGTCTATGTGGGAACCGGAAACGATGTGAAGGGGGATCTTTTTCTGCTGGATCTCAGCAGCGAATCTTCCGAACCGATCCGCGTCACGGGTTCGGAGAGCGAGGATGGAGGGCCCTGCTTTTCTCCAAACGGAAAGACCCTATATTTCCATCAGGTTAGGGGCATTGAAGGGGTTCGTCGAATTGTGGCGATGGATCTAACCGATCCCGCCCATCCGGTCAAAACGATTGCGGAGAACGGCACATTTCCCGCGGTCTCTCCGGACGGAACCCGGATCGCGTTCGTCACCTTTCAGGGGCATCGGGAAGGGGATATCCATATGATCGACCTGAAAACGGATCAGATCACCCGGTTGACACATGACGCCTACACCGACCTCTTTCCGGCCTGGTCCGAGGATGGCAGTTGGGTTCTCTTCTCCCGCTTCTTTGCCGATACCGACGGCGATGGGGCCGTCACGGCCGGAGACAACCCCGCGATCTACCGGATCAGGATCGACAGGGAAAAGCAGAAGACCCGGGGAAAGGGGGTCGAGATCCCGTATCCCCTGACCTCGGCCGGATATGCGTCATTTATGCCCAAAACCGGCCGCGGAAAGCTCTTTTTCCTGTCGGACCGGGGCGGGATCACCAATGCCTGGGCTCTTCCCTCAGATGGGCAGATCCCCCTGCAGCCGGGCCCCGAGAATCAGATAGCCCTGGCCCAACATATCGCATCGACCCTTCCCTTTGATCCCCATCTGACCGCGCTGGCCTTTTACCGGATGCTGGAGAGATTCCCCGAAAGCCGGGAGCTTGCCGCGCAGGCCGGGTATGAGATCGGCCGGATCTACGATGAAGCGGAGATGGCAGAGGCTGCGCTTTGGTCATTCGAGCTTGTGGAAGAGCGGTATGGAGATGTCTGGCCCTATGGCCCCTTGGCCCGGATCTCGAGAATCGCGGTGAAGACTTCAAAGGAGATGGATGGGGCAGAGAAAGATCTGGAAAAAGCCCTTGCACAGGGTCTTTCGCAGTTGAAGGCCGCGGGTGCGGCGAATAACCGTCCCCCGGTCTCTGCACATGCGATTATCAGACAGGCTCGACTGCTGCTGAAGGCCGGGCCAGATGCTTCGGAGATGCCGGCAATGGCAGATCAACTGGATCGGGTGATCGAAGAGAACGCACAGACCCCAAAGGATCGGGCCCAGGCCACGCTGCTGAAGGCCGATCTCTATGGGGCTCTGGGCATGGCCGATCAGATCTATCCCCTCTATCTTTCGGTGGTGGAAAACTACCCGGATGTGCTGCCCCAGGCCGATATCGCGGTGAGCCGGATCATCGACCTACAGCTCGAATCGGAGATTTCCGATGCACTGCCGGACAAGGTGAAGCGTCTGCGGGGGATTGCCCAGGAGAACAAGGAGCATATGCCGAGACTTTCAGCCGGGGCCCTCAACCGGGTGGGGGATCTCTATTACGAGGCCGATGAATGGGCACTGGCCAAGGGGGTTTACCGGCAGGTGCTGGAAGGTTTTTCAGAGATGATCACCCAGACCGCCGGGGCCCGTCTTGCCCTGGCCGAAATCCTCTATCGGGAAGAGCGATTCAGCCAGGCCCTCGCGCTGTATGAGGCGGAGATGGCGACCCGCCCCTATGCGGATCGGATCTACCAGTTGGCCCGGACCGGCTATATCCGGAAATCGGCTGCAGCCGGGGATTACCTCTTCCGCCTTGGAGAGGTTCCTGCAGCGCGGAACAAGTTCAAGGAGCTGCTCACCTACGATCCCTCGATTGTGGAGGCACACCGGGGCTATATCAGATCGGCCGCTGCCATGGGCGACATCAAAGGCCTGATCGCGGATTATCGAAATCAGCGGGCCGAAAATCCAAATGATCCGGTAAGGGTCTATGCCACAGGGCTTGCTCTCACCTACCTCGAAGACGAACCATCCATCGAAGAGGCCAGAGAATTGCTGATGCAGGCAGTGGCGCTGGACGGCCGGGTCGAGTATTTCCACCAGACCCTCGGGTATGTCTTCGAGGTGCTGGAGACGGTCTATGGGAAAAAGGGAAACCTGGAAAAGGCCCTGGAATCCTATAAAAAAGCCTATTTCCTCAACGACCGGACCACAAATCCCAGCAATGCGGCCGATCTCCGCCTCAATCTGGCCAATGCCTTTTTCCTGCTGAACCAGTACCGGAACGCATTCCGCTATTACACCCAGCGGCTGGAAGCGGATGTGCCCTTTGACGATCCCAACACCGAGATCCTCTTCTATCGCCGGCTGGGTACATCCGCGTTCCAGGCCCGGGAGCCGGAGCGGACCATCTTCGCATTTGAAAAATCGATCGCGCTCATCGACGATCACATGGCCCCCAAGACCGCGTCCGAAGCCATGGATCGGATCAACCGGTATATCATGGATCGGGTCGTTACGCCGCTGATCCAGGGAAATCGCGAGAACCGGCAGGCCCAAGCCCTGGGAGAACAGCAGGCCGGAATCCACCGGAAGCTCTACCGGCTGACCGGGGAAACAGTGAAGCCGCCGCCCTCCCCGGAATGGAACGCCTATGAAAAGGGGATGTCCGCACTGTTAAGCGAGCAGATGCCCCTCCTCCCACAAGGGGCCGAGCTGGCCAGGATGCTGCCGCCCCCCAGACCCGACAATCCGGGCCAGACCCTGAACCACATGGCACGGCGGGTGCAGGAGGCTTTGGAATTTCCCCCGCGGCTGGCTCAGCTCAAGGCCGAGATGACGGACCGGCTAGGGCTTGCCTATCAGGAGGCTGGAGAGTGGGAGAAGGCAGCAGAGGCATTTTCTGAGGCATTCTCCCTCAACCGGGACTTGGGGCTGAACAAAAATCTGGCACGGAACCGGCGTTCTGCAGCTTATAATCAGTATCAGCTCGCGGGAACCCTGTCCGGCGATGCCAGAAAGGAGATGCTTCTGCGCTCGGCCGCGGGATTTGAAGAGGCCCTTGGGCTGGTAGAGCAGTACGGGGTTCCGGAACCGACGAAAGCGGAGAGCGGGGGCGAGGGGCTCATCGGAATTCAGGTATCGATAGCCGTGGATGCGGGATCTGCCACCCAGGCCGCTTACGGCTTTACAAAGGATCAGGAGATTCGCCTTGCACAGGCATTTATCTTCCGCATCCGGACCGAGCTGGATCAACTGGGGGCCGCAGCCGAGGCCGCTGAAGCACAACTGGCCGAATATGGAAAGATGGAGACCATTCCCCAAGGGGATCGGTACGGCGTGGCGCTGCTCTATCATCGTGCGGGCCACCTCGCGGCCGCGAGAAAAGAGACCCCTCGGGCCTTTGATCGGTTTATGCAATCCGCGGAAATGGCCCTCACCATGAAAAACGTAGTGAGCGCGCTCATCAACACCATCAATCTCGCTCATATCGCAGAGAATCTCGACCTTGAAAAGCCGGAGAACCAGAAGCGGGTCCGGGATCTGTTCCGTTTGAAAGACCGCACCACCCGGCTGGTCAACCGGGAGCTTTCAGGAACCGATCCGGTCATGGCCGCTCGATACCAGAACACCATGGGGGTTCATATCGGCCGGATGGGATTGGCCCAAGCCGCATCACCTCATTCAAAAGCTGATTCCAAAACTGATCCCAAAACTGATCCCGAAGCTGATCCTGAAGCAGTGGGGATTTCCATGCACCGGTTCAAGGAGGCCGGAATTCATTTTCTTCGGGGGATCGAGATCCTCAACCCGAAAGACGGGGAAACCTCGGAAAAGCGGCTGGATCGGGATGCACATGGAATGCTTGCCACACTTTGGCTCAACCTTGCAGGGGTGGCAGACCAATTCGGCGAGGACCCGGCCCCCCATTTTCAAAAAGCGCTGGAACATGCCGATGCAGGAGGGCTGTACCATCTGAAATGGCGAGCCCTTGCGGGCCTGGGAGAGTTGGAGAAGGCCCTTTCAGCCCTGGCATCGGTAACGGTTAAGGATGCGGATGCGGCCTCCCGCGAGATCGTCGGGACATTTGCGCCCCTTGTAGCCCGTGCAGTGAAAGCCGGAAAAATTGAAGACGGCTTCAACCTTGCGGAGCGAATCTTTGAAATCGAGCGGTACCATCGGATGGTCTTTCTGCTGGGAAACCTTTCGGAGAATCAGGGATCTCTTTTTGCGGAAATCCTGCCCCGGGCAACGCGCATCCGGGATCTGGAGGAAAAGCTTTGGGCCGCGTCCGGTGAGGAAAAAGGATACATCGAGAAGCAGTTGGAAGGGGAAAAAGGGCTTCTGGCCAGACGTATCGGTCCGTATCGGTCCGGACTGCCCGATCTCTATCGGATAGCAGATGAAAAGACCGCGCAGACCATGATCATCCTGACCGGACTCGCCCTCGAAGCCGATGCCGCGTCCCGGCGGGGCGACTTTTCCGCGCAGGAAGAGAAGATCGAAGCATATCAACGGATTTTCAAAGAGGCAATTTCCGCAAGAACCGGGGATCAATCCATCGGCCCCATTGCCCTGTTCGGACCAGTCCCGGCCGACGCAATGTCGGTGATGGAAGCCCTTCCAAATGGGGAACACTTGGCGTATCGCATCAGACTTCCCGGCCCGGACAGAAGATTTATCCGCTTTGAAATCGACGCGAATGATCTTCACGGGGAGATTGAAACT
>JAABSZ010000053.1:0-21086 GCA_011390135.1 Desulfobacteraceae bacterium
CACCCTGTTCAACGAAAGCCCCATCCCCGCGGTCTACCGGTTTCTGCCCTCGGTCAACCGGATTCGCTCCCGCATCGAAGACATCCACCTTTTCGACACTGCGGTGATCCTCGACTGCGGCGACATCATCCGCATCGGAAAGAATGCCGATGCGGTGCAGCAACTCCCGGCCGTCGTCAATATCGATCATCACATCACCAATACCCGGTTCGGCCAGATGCATCTCATCGATACGGCCGCCTGTGCAACCGCGGAGATCGTCTATCGAATCATCAAAAGGGCCGGTCTTTTTATTGACGAGGCCCTG
This sequence comes from Desulfobacteraceae bacterium, assembly GCA_011390135.1. Taxonomy (GTDB): domain Bacteria; phylum Desulfobacterota; class Desulfobacteria; order Desulfobacterales; family JAABSP01; genus JAABSP01. The sequence continues at coordinate 308 of JAABSZ010000053.1, forward strand.
GCCACAGCCATCTATACCGGGATTTTTACGGACACCGGCTCTTTTCGCTTCTCCAACACCAACAAAGAGGCCTTCTCCATCTGCGACGAGATGGTGGCCCGGGGCGCGGACCCCTATACGGTGGCCAAAAATGTTTATGGAACCTATTCTTTAGGGCGGATCAAGCTGCTCAACCTCGCGCTCGACTCTTTGGAGATCTCATGCAACGGAAAGCTCTCCCTGATGATCCTGACCCGGGATATGTTCGACGAGACCGGAACCCGGTCAGAGGATGTGGACGGGATGATCAATTACGGCCGTCGGATTCGGAATGTGCGGGTGGCCGCTCTCGTCCAGGAGCATATGAACGGCAGGGGCACTGAGATGTACCCGAAGCGGTACCATGTGAGTTTGCGCTCGGACGGCAGTGTGGATGTGGCGGAGATCGCGGCCCATTTCGGCGGCGGGGGCCATCGGAATGCGGCCGGATTCAACATCGAAAGCCGGGTCGGCGATATCCGAAAGGATCTCTTTGTCCTTGCGGAGAAGATCACCTGATGCTATTTTCACCTGATGGTTTTTTTACCTGATGCTTTTTTGAAATGTTGAACCGCGTACTGATACTGAATAAACCGGCCGGGATCAGTTCGGCCAAGGCCCTGAATCGAGTCAAGCGAGCCCTGGGGGTAAAAAAGGCGGGCCATGCCGGAACCCTGGACCCCTTTGCCACTGGTGTGCTGGTCTGCTGTTTCGGGGGCGCGACGCGCCTTGCCCGCTTTTTTCTTTCGGACCGGAAGCGGTATGAGGCAGAGATGGTGCTGGGGATCAGAACCGATACCCAGGACCGGACCGGAGCTGTGATCGATTCGGTTCCGCTGGAAGGTTTTGATCTTTCCGACGATAGGATAATGGCTGCAGCGGAAGGATTTGCCGGAGAGATCGAACAGGCCCCGCCGGTCTATTCGGCTCTGAAACATGAGGGAGTTCCCCTCTACCGCCTTGCCCGGCAGGGAAGACCGGTGCAAAAGCCGCCTAGGAAAGTGACTATCCATGAGATCCGGGTGACGGAGATCCGGCTCCCGAGTGTCAGGATCGAGGTGGAGTGCTCCTCGGGAACCTATATCCGGACCCTGTGTGCCGACATGGGCGATCTTCTTGGGCCCGGGGGCCATCTGAAAACGCTGCACCGCACCCGAAGCAGCGGTTTTTCCGCGGAAGAGGCCGTGACCCTTGAGAGGCTTGAGGCTGCAGCAGGAACAGAAGAGGTTCAGGAGCTGCTAATTCCCATGGCCGATGCCCTGAGAGGAATGGCCCGGTTTCAGGCCGATGCAGTTCTTGCCCGGCGGATTGCCAACGGAGAGCGTCTCAACGGCTTCATACCCGAAGGGCTTTCCCGGCCCGATGTACCGATCCCCGATGTACCGATCAAGGTGGTCGATGAGAAAAATCGGCTTATTGCGGTCTTATCTCGAAAAAATGAGGCCGAGGGGTATCATTATTGTTGTGTTTTTCATCCGTAATGGTTTAATTAAAGGGTCGGGTTTCGGTTTTGTCGATCCGGTTTTGTCGATCCGGTCGAGATTTTTGTCAAAATAATTTTTTAATGCAGGAGGGAAAAGGAAGTGGTTTTTTCGACTGAGGAGAAGAGAACGATCATCGATCAGCACAAACTTCATGAGGAGGATACAGGTTCCCCCGAGGTGCAGATCGGCCTGTTGACCCATCGGATTACCTATCTCACAGAGCATTTGAAGATCCACAAGAAGGATCATCATTCCCGGCGGGGGCTGCTTATGCTCGTGGGCCGGCGCCGCAGATTGCTCAACTATGTAAAAAACAAGGATGTCCAGCGTTATCGAACGATTATCGATACGTTGGGCCTGCGAAGATAAGAAAAGAAGAGAGTTATGGAAATACTATTCAAAGCAGATGTGGGGGGGAAACCGCTCAGCATCGAGTCGGGCAAGATGGCCAAACAGGCCTCGGGCTCTGTGGTGGTTCGCTACGGCGAAACCATTGTTCTCGTGACAGTGGTCTCTTCCAGAGAGGAAAGAGTCGGAACCAATTTTCTTCCCCTGACCGTAGAGTACCAGGAGAAGATCTATGCCGCGGGACGGATTCCGGGCAACTATTTCAGAAGAGAGATCGGCCGGCCCAGCGAGAAGGAGACCCTGACCGCGCGGCTCATCGATCGTCCCATCCGACCCCTGTTTCCCAAAGAGTACCGCAACGAGATCCAGCTGATCGCGACGGTACTCTCCATGGATCAGGAGAATGATCCCGAGACCCTGGCCATGACCGGGGCATCGGCCGCGCTGGAGATCTCGGATATCCCCTTTGACGGCCCCATCGCGTGCGTTCGGGTGGGCCGGATCGACGGCAGGTTCGTGATCAATCCGACCATCCCCCAGTGGGCCGAGTGCGACATCAACATCATCATGGCCGGCTCCAAAACCGGTGTAGTGATGGTGGAGGGCGGCGCGGACATGGCCTCCGAGGCCGACATGATCGAGGCGATCAGCTTCGGCCACAAGGCCATCCAGCCCCTGATCGACCTCCAGGCCAAGCTCAAGGAGGCCGTGGGAGTTCCCAAGCGGGAATTCGCACCCCTGGAGCGGGATGCGGATCTGGCGGCCAAGCTCTCGGAGATCTCAAAGGATGCCCTTCACCAGGCCCTGACTCTTCCGGAGAAGATGCCGCGCAACAACACTGTCCGGGAGGTCAAGATCCGGGCTTTCGAGGGCCTGGGCGAAGAGTATGCCGAGCGCAGGAATGAGGTCTTCGATATCCTGGATGACCTGGAGAAACAGGTGAGCCGGGATATGGTACTCAAGGAGAAGCGGCGGATCGACGGTCGCGCGTTCGACGAGGTCCGGCCCATCACCTGTGAGGTGGGAATTCTGCCCCGGCCCCACGGCAGTGCGCTCTTCACCCGGGGCGAGACCCAGGTGCTGGGGGTGCTGACCATCGGATCGGGACAGGACGAGCAGCGGGTGGAGACCCTGAGCGGCGAGGAGTTCCGGCCATTCATGCTCCACTACAACTTCCCGCCCTATTCCGTGGGCGAGACAAAGCGGATGATGGGGCCCAGCCGCAGGGACATCGGCCACGGCGCGCTCTCCACCCGTGCAGTGGCAAAGGTACTGCCGAGCCGGGAGGAGTTCGACTATGTGATCCGGATCGTCTCCGAGGTGCTGGAGTCGAACGGCTCCTCATCCATGGCCACCATCTGCGCGGCCAGCCTTGCGCTGATGGACGGCGGAGTTCCCATCAAGACCCCGGTGTCGGGCATCGCTATGGGCCTGATCAAAGAGGGGGATGATGTGGTGGTTCTGTCGGATATTCTCGGCGACGAGGATCATACCGGCGACATGGACTTCAAGGTGGCCGGCACCAGTGAGGGCATAACCGCACTCCAGATGGACATCAAGATCAAGGAACTCTCCCGGGAGATCCTGGAAAGCGCACTGGAGCAGGCGAGAAGGGGCCGCCTCCACATCCTGGACCGGATGATGGAGACCATCAAAGAGGCCAGAAACGAGATCTCGCCCTATGCGCCCAAGGTGACTGTTATCAAGATCAACCCGGACAAGATCCGGGAGATCATCGGCCCCGGCGGCAAGATGATCCGAGCGATCCAGAGCGAGACCAACACCCGGATCGAGATCGACGACTCGGGAATCGTCAAGGTCTCAGCCGCCTCCAAGGAGGATGCCGATGCGGCCGAGGAGCGGATCAAGGAGATCGCGGCCGAGCCCGAACTGGGTGCCATCTACGAGGGAACCGTGGTCAAGACCACCGATTTCGGCGCGTTCGTTCAGATCATGCCCGGCACCGACGGTCTGGTGCATATCTCCCAGTTGGCCCCCCACCGGGTCAAGAAGGTGACGGATGTGGTCAAGGAGGGGGATACCCTGCGGGTCAAGGTGCTGGAGATCGACAAGGACGGCAAGATCCGGCTGAGCCACAAGGTGCTTCTGGAAGACAACGACAAGGATGACGGCAAGAAGAGGCCCGGTGGTAAATAAGACGGCCCTGGAGAACGGGATTCGGATCGTCACCCGGAAGCTTCCTCATATCCGCTCCGTCTCCATGGGCGTCTGGATCGACGTGGGGGCCCGGGACGAGTCGGAGCGGGAAAACGGCCTCTCTCATTTCATCGAGCACATGATCTTCAAAGGAACCCGGCGCCGGTCCGCCTACGAGATCGCCAAGGCCTTTGATGTGATCGGCGGCCACACCAACGCGTTCACCACTATGGAGTCGACCTGCTACCATGCCAAAGTGATGGACGCGCACACCGACACGATGGTCGATATCCTTTTGGATATTCTGCTCAACTCGGTCTTCGATCCGGTCGAGATGGACCGGGAGCGGCCCGTGATCCTCCAGGAGATCGGCATGGTGGAGGACAGCCCTGAGGAGTACCTCCACCAGCTTGCAGAAGAGGCTTTCTGGCGGGGTCATCCCATGAGCCGGTCCATTCTGGGCACGGAAGAGAGCATCGAAGAATTTGATGCCGAGGCGATCCGGGACTTCTTTGGCCGCTTCTATCAGCCGGACCGAATTCTGATTTCGGCAGTGGGCAATCTGGAGCATACCCGTTTTGTCGATGTTGTGGCCCCGGCCTTTTCCGCCATCTCCCGGGGCAGCGGACTTGGGCCCCGGGTCGAACCCCAGGCCCATGCCAGCCTGGAGGTTCATGCGCGGGATCTGGAACAGGTTCACCTGGCCCTTTTGGGCCCCGGACTTTCCATCACCGATCCGAGGCGATATGCCTGTTCCCTGATGAATACGGTGCTCGGCGGGAACATGAGTTCCCGTCTTTTCCAGTCGATCCGGGAGCAGCGGGGGCTGGCCTATTCCATCTACTCCTACATGACCAGCTATGTTGACACGGGAATGTTCGGCATCTGCACCGCGGTGGACCCGAAAAACGCACGCCTGGCAACAGAGCTGATTTTAGCGGAGACGGAAAAGCTCTGCAAAACTCCCATGACCCAAGCGGAGCTGAGAGATGCCAAATCCTACACATTGGGGTGCATCTATCTATCTTTAGAGAACGCGGACAGCCAGATGATGCGCCTTGCCCAGAACGAGATCCACTTCGGCCGCCATATCCCCCTGGAAGATGTCATCGCCCGGATCGAGGTGGTCACGGCCGATGAGATCCAGGAATTGGCCCTATCCCTCTTCCCCCGGGAAAAGTTGGGGTTGACGGCCTTGGGCTCCCTGTCGGATGAGACAGCCTTCGAGGGCCTGCTCCCCATGGGCTGATGTTTCCGCTGATCGATTTTTGAAGATGGCAGTGATGGATCTTACGGTAAAGCAGTGATGGATTTTACGGTAAAAGTGATGCGGCTACGATCGGCCGATGCAGACATCCCCCTGCCGTCTTACATGACCGAACATGCCTCGGGGATGGATATCCGCGCGGCCGTGGCATCGGAGATAATCATAGAGCCGGGCCGCATTGCGCTGATTCCTACCGGATTTGCCATGGAGATCGAGCCGGGATATGAGGCCCAGATCCGTCCCCGGAGCGGACTTGCGGCAAAGCACGGCATCGGGCTGATCAATTCCCCCGGAACCATTGACGCGGATTACCGGGGGGAGGTGATGCTGCCGATGATCAATCTCGGGGAGAAGCCCTTCACGGTCTGCCGGGGGGACAGGATTGCGCAGATGGTCTTTCAGAGGGTCTGCCGGGCCCGACTGGTGCCGGCCCGGAAACTGGAAGAGAGCCCCAGAGGCGCGGGCGGGTTCGGCCATACCGGGATCTGATACAGGGGGCTCCGGACCCGCGGTTTCACTTATTCCGGGGAGAGCACCTCCCGAATGCCCGAGAGAAGCTCCTCTCTGCGGATCGGCTTGACATAGGTCTTTTTGGCGCCAAGGCTCTTTGCGATCTTCAGATACGATTCCGGCCCCACGACACCGCCGCCAGAAATAGCGATGATATCGGTCTTTGGATACCGCTCCTGAAACTCCCTGATGGTTTCGATCCCCTCCTTTTCCGGCATGATCAAATCGGTAATCACAAGATCCGCGGGATTCTGCGCCTGAAGCTTAAGCGCCTCTTTTCCGTTTGGCGCCACCATCACCTCATATCCTTCGATCTCGAGCATCTGGAGCAGCATTTCCCGGATCTGTCGGTCATCATCTACCACTAAAATGCGGGGCATAACCCATATCTCCTTTTTTAGTTCTTCTGACTCTTATGTTGTATACCGAGATGCCCATGATATCAAGTGTAAATCGAAGATATGGTTTCTATTGTTTGAAAAATTGAACGATTCCTGATATGAATTGTACCGATTTGGAAAAGAGCCCTTTGCGGAAATGGGCTTTTGCCAGTTTCATTGGTCCGGTTCCACAGATCCGGTTCATCAAACCGTAAGGACGATCCATAAGGACGATCCATGTACAAGAATTTTTTCGGCTTCAAGGAGCGGCCCTTTCAGCTCGTTCCCAATCCGGCCTATCTCTTTTTGAGCAAGAGCCACGAAGAGGCCCTTGCCCATCTTGCATATGCGGTCTCCCAGGGGGATGGTTTCGTGGAGATCACCGGAGAGGTGGGCACGGGAAAGACGACCCTTTGCCGGGTCTTTCTGGAGAATCTCGACAAGGAGACCGAGGCGGCCTACATCTTCAACCCGAAGCTCGACTCCATCCAACTGCTCAAGGCCATCAACGACGAGTTCGGCATCGACTCGGGCGCGGACAATGCAAAGGTCCTCATCGACCGGCTCAACGAGTTTCTCATGGTCAAGAAGGCCGAGGGGCTGAAGGTGATCCTGCTCATCGACGAGGCACAGAACCTGAGCATGGAGATTCTGGAGCAGCTTCGTCTGCTGTCGAACCTGGAGACCAGCACCAGCAAGCTCCTACAGATCATCCTGGTGGGGCAGCCGGAGCTGGGGCAGATGCTCGACTCCTACGAGCTGCGCCAGTTGGGGCAGAGGATCACGTTGAGCTGCCATCTGACCCCTTTAAACTATGCCGAGACCAGAGAGTATATCCGTCACCGCCTCCAGATCGCGGCCTTGAAAAATCCCGTTCGCTTCACCCCGGCCGCGTACTGGACCATCTATAAATATGCCAACGGCATCCCCCGGCTGATCAATATCGCCTGCGACCGGACTCTGCTGATGGCCTACGGCATGAACCGGCACAAGATCACCGCTCCGGTGGCCCGGGCCGCGATCCGGGAGCTGGCCGGAAGGGGAGAGCGCCGGAGAAAAGGGGTATCGATTGCCAATCGGGCGGTCCTGATGCTGGGTCTTCTGGCCCTGGTGCTGGCCCTCATGATCGCCTATCTGCCCCGGGAATATGTTCCCGGAGTCGGGACCCGGGACCCGATCGATGGGAACGGGATGGCCCGAGTGGCGGCAGAGACGGCTCAGGCCGCAGCCGATGAATCCGCAGACGAGGAGATTGAAGAGGATCTTGCCGCAGAGGCTGAGGTCGATGAGAGGCCGGAAATCGAGGAGGAGCCCTCCCGGATCACTCCCTCTCCGGCCCGGGCCGCGCCCCTGACGACTTTGGGGCTTGAGGATTATCTGATGCAGACCGATCCCCGGGCATCCCGGCTGATCGCGCTGCGTTCCGCGGTGAATCTCTGGAATCCGGGCGCGGGGGTCAGTTCCAGCCTCTCCAGAATGGAGGATGTCCAGGACATCTTCCGGCTGGGGGCCAAGCAGAACGGAATGCTGGTTCAGCGGGTGGAAGGTGATCTCAACCTGATCCGCCGGCTCGATCTTCCCGCGATCTTCCCGCTCTACCCGCCCGGAGACATCGCGCCGGTCTATCTCACCCTGAGCCGGATCGAGGAGGGGCGTCTCATCTTCAAAGGCGGGGAAGGGATCGAAGTGGCCGCAGAACCTCACGAGGTGGAGAGTTTCTGGGGCGGAATGGCCTTCATCCCCTGGAAGGATTTCTACGATTTCGGCGGGGTGCTGCCCCGGGAGGCCGATGCGGACGACATCGTCAACCTGAAGATGCTGATGGGTCAGATCGGCTTTACCGATATCGGCATCAGCCCGGTCTACGACGACCGGCTCCGCCAGGCCGTGGAAACGATCCAGGAGCGCAACGGTGTTGCCGTTGACGGGGTGGTGGGGCCCATGACAAAGATCATTTTGTACAACGAGCTGAAGACATTGGGGATTCCCCATCTGATTCAATCAAGTTGAGGTCGAGCTGAGATCGAATTGAGGAACCAAAAATGAGTTCCATATTGAACGCATTGAAAAAACTGGAGAAAAATTCCCCAGCGCCTTCGGAGAAGGTCGATAGGCCAGCATGGCTGGGGGGCAGCAGTGAGAAGCGGTCCGAGCCGGGGAGCCTTCCGCTGGTGGACCCTCATCAGGTACTTGGGCCAAAGAACAGAAGCCTTGGATTTGTGGGAAAGATCGTGGCTGCGGCTGTTTTTATGGGGATTGCCCTCGGCGGAATGGCCGCATGGAATGCCTTGAACCCTGAAACCGATTCGGCACAGCCGCAGTTGCTGACCGCAAAGCCGAAGGCGTCCCCTTTGGAGGAGAAAAAGGCCGGGGAAATGGCCGGGGAAAAGGCCGGGAAAAAGGCCGCGGTGCCAAAACCTTCCGAAACAGAAGCCGAACCGATACCTGAGCCCCTGCCGAAACCGGGGCTCGAAACCGCTGCAGCCTCTCTGTCGAAGCCGATTTCAAGAGAATCTTCAAAAACCCTCAAACCTAGGTTGATGCCGAGAGCTGCCGCGGCTCCCGGGGAGACAGGGAGAGCGGCCCCGTCAAATCCCTTTGTCGCGAACAGACCCAAGGCTGTTTTTCCCCAACAAAAGTCCCCCCAGGAGAATCCTATAAGAGAAGCGGCAAAAGTTCCGATCCGAACCGACCCGATCCGAACCGACCCGATCCGAACCGAACCGATCCGATCCGACCCGACCCGAACTGAGCCGAAAATCGCTCTCTCGGATCTGAAGCAGGTGGAATCGCAGGCGCGCCGGATCTCTGCGGAAGAGACCGCTTTCGAAGAGATCACTCTGGAAATGACCCCTCTGGAAAAGAGAGAGCCGGCCCTGCCTGAACCGAATCTTGAAATGGACATTGCAGCGGCAGAAGCCGATCCCCTGCCGTTGCCTGCCCCCGAACCGGTGGCCTCCCCCCGGCAGGATCTGGCCGCGATCTCCGAGGTGTTTGAGACGGTGGAACAGCGGAGCGATCCCCGTTTTTTGATCCAGGCGCTGGTCTGGGCCCAAGACCCTGTGGCCCGGATGGCCATGGTCAACGGTAGGATGGTCAAGATCGGCAGCTTTATCGACGGGGTATCGGTTCGCCATATCGGCAATGATTTCATCCTCTTCGAGGAGGGGGAAAACCGCTGGAAACACCCGTTTCGGGTGCAATAGGCGAAAAGATATGAGACCAAGAAGAGTACAGATACGGAAAAGCTCGCCGTACTTATCGATGAGGACATCAAACTAATGGCGACATCGCAGAAAAAAACCGTGGGACTGCAGGAGGTCTGCGAAAACCTGGTCCGATTTTCTCTGGACCAGGGAGACATCCAACAGATTACCGAAAGAATGGCCGAAGATACGGTCATCAAACCCGTGACGATGGAGTATGAGATCCGGATTCTGCGCATGGTGAGCGTGGGATGGGGGATCGCCTATTTCCTGGAGGGAAGCCCGTATAAAGAACGCCTGGCCACAGCCTTCTGGGAGACCATCCGGGAGATGTCCGGCAACATCTCCCAGATGTCTTCGGCCGTGGCCGGGGAGGAGATCGACTATTTTGCGGTGATCAAGGACCGGATCGATCTCTATGTGGAGACCGTCAACGCCTTTCCCGACGCCAAAGATCCGGGCCCGGTGATCGGATACACCTTTGCAAAACTCTGCGGAGACGCGGAGGACGGATACGCGCTGATCGCGGGAAAACGGATCTTTCACCTGGTGCTGGCCGCCATAAAAGAGTATATGGAGTCCATTGAAATTGTCGAAACAACGTAAGCCCCCCGTCAGTTTTCAGGAGTTGTGGGCCGGTATCGCGGTCCTCTTTGTTCTCACCATCATCGCTTCGGGCGTCTTTCTCCGGCAGTTTACGTTCAACCCCGCGATCTTCCCCATGAAGAGCGCCATCGGCGGCATGCAGGGGGAGAATGAGGCCGATCTCGCCTCCCTTGTTTCGCCGATCCCGGAGGTGCGGCCATTGACCCCGCCGGAGCGGTTTTCTCCGGAGACCCTGTCGGATAAGATCGATGGCAAGGCAGAACTCTATCTCTCCTCCGGATTTGAGGAGATGGAGAGCCAGCGGTACGCCCTGACAGATCAGAGGGAGGAATGGCTCGAGCTGTTCATCTACGACATGGGGGATGTTAGGAATGCCTTTTCCGTCTTTTCGGCTCAGCGCCGGGAGGATGCGGAGACCACTCACCTGACCCCCAATGCCTATCGGACGAAAAACGCGCTCTTTTTCACCCACGGCCCATTCTATGTGGAGATCATCGCAGGGGATGTCTCCCGCGAGATGGCCGATGCCACCGGAGCCATCGCCCAAGCCTTTGTAAAGGATACTCCCTTGGAAGAGAGGGAATCCGAAGAGGCGTCTGTTATCGCGGATACCGATCTTTTTCCGGAAGAAGGTCTGGTGGATAACAGCATCTCACTGCTCTCTGCGAATGTCTTTGGCTACGATGAACTCGAGGATATCTATGTGGCAACCTATGAGCTGGATGGAAAGATGGCCACAGCATTTCTCTCCCGCCGGGAAAGTCCCGAAGCGGCAGAAGAACTGGCTGCGGGATATGCGGATTTCCTGCTCCGTTTCGGCGGCGAGAAAAAAGAGAGAGAGCTGGCCGCGGCCCATGGGGATATCCAACTGATCGAGATAATGGGGATGTACGAGCTGATTTTCACCCATAACGCCTTTCTCGCAGGCGTTCACGAGGCCTCATCCGGAGCCGATGCCGAGCGACTTGGGGAGATGCTCCGGAGCCGGATAGCAGAGCTTTTTTAGGCAGCTTATCAAGATGATCGATACGCGAAGATGAAGGGGGAGATATGGCCAAACAGGACATGGGGCTTCCAAAACAGCCCGAGCTGGAATGGAACGGCGGGGACCAGGGCAGTTCCCTGGATGGGATCATCGAATATGGACGATTTCTCGCGACAGAGGCCCATCAATGGTATGTCAATGAGAAGCGCCGGAAACGGTTTTATGCAAAGGGTTTGCGATTCTTTGCCATTCTGCTGACGGCACTTGCCGGCATCATTCCCATTCTCACCGATGTCTGGGTTAATAAGAGCGGAGAAACCATGATCCATCCCGCGCTGGCCAGCGTCTTTCTGGCGGTTGCCGGAACCCTGATCCTCTATGACCGATTCTTCGGCTTTTCCACCGGCTGGATTCGCTATACCCAGTCGATGATGGAGATCCGGGTGGCGCTCCATCTCTTCGACATCAACATTTCAAAGGCAAAGCTGAATCCGGCAGAGATTCCATCGGAGGGAGGCGGAGAAAGAGCGCCATCCAGGGCCGAAACCGTCCTTCAGGAATGTTCAAGGCTGATCGAATCGGTGAATCAAGCGATCCAGGAGGAGACGAACCGCTGGGATACCGAGTTTCGGGATGCTTTAAAGCGTGTTGAAGCCGAGACCGCTGCCGTCAGAGAGCGGGCACTGGAAAGGGAAAAAGAGGGGGCAAAAGCGCCAAAGGAGGATTTCAGCCGAGGGCGTCCAGCTTGAAACAGGGCTTTGCTGAAGAAAGCGGCTGAATATGAATCCAAAAAAGTACCTCCCCTTAGGCATTTCAGACTTCCGGCAGATGATCACCGGGAATTTCCTCTATGTGGACAAGACCCAATACATCTACGAGATGGTCAGGCCGCCCCAGGGATTTTACTTTCTGGCCCGTCCCCGGCGCTTTGGAAAGTCTTTGACGGTTTCGACGCTGGAGAGTTTGTTTCTGGGGCAAAAAGAGCTGTTCAAAGGGCTCTGGATCGATCAGGCTGATTGGGACTGGAAAGAATACCAGGTCATCAAGATCGACTTCAATACCGTCAGCTTCAGCACGCCGGAGCAGCTCGAAGAGAACCTGATTCTCTTTGTCGATCAGCTCTGCAGCGAATACGGCATCGACAATCCCTACACCTCCCTGAAGGAGAGCTTTTCGACCCTGCTGACGGGGATCTATAGAAAAACCGGCACATCCATCGTCATCCTGGTCGATGAATATGACAAGCCCTTTATCGACCATCTGGGCCGGGGTGATGATCACCTGAAGATGGCCGGGGCCAACCGGGATATATTGAAGGCGTTCTTAGGCGTTCTCAAGGGCGGGGATGTATCGGCAGCCCTTCGCTTCGTCTTTATCACCGGCATCTCCAAATTCACCCGGGTCAGCATCTTTTCCGATCTTAACAACCTGAACGACATCTCCATGCAGGACAGGTACGGCGCAATCCTCGGCTATACCGCCGAAGAACTGAAGACCTTTTTCAAAAGGCGAATCGAGACTCTGGCGCAGGAACAGAACACCGATCCTGCGGAACTGATCGAAAACATTCATACCTGGTATGACGGATACCGCTTTACAGATGCGGATATAAAGGTCTTCAATCCCTTTTCGGTGGTGAACTACTTCAATACGGGAAAGTTCAGAAACTACTGGTTTGAAACCGCAACACCGACCTTTCTGGCCAACCTGATCCAGGAGAAGGATTATCCGGTTCCGATGATCGAAAATCTGGTTATCGGCGAGGAGGATTTCACGGTCTATGAGCTGGAGGATCTGCATCTGGAGCCGCTGCTCTTCCAGACCGGATACATCACCATCCAGGGGGTTGAGGATGGACTTTACAATATGGGATATCCGAACCAGGAGGTCAAACGCTCCTTTCTCGGGTATCTCTACCGCCGTTTTTTTCAAATCAAAGACAGAAGTCTTGGTGCAGGCTACAAAAAGCTTTACCGGTTTCTGGCCGAAAAGCAGGTGGATCTATTCATGGAGACAGCAAAAAGCATTCTCGCGGCCATTCCATATACCCAGATGGCCAATCAGAATGAAAGTTTCTACCACACCCTCTTTTATCTGATGCTGTCGGCCTCCGGGGTCTATGTCCATACAGAGGTGTTGAGCAATGTCGGCAGGATCGACATCACTGCGGAATTTTCAGACAAGATCTACATCATCGAACTGAAATGCAACCAGGATGCAGATCTGGCCATCTGCCAGATACTGGAAAAGCGCTACTATGAAAAGTACCTGCAGACCGGCAAACAGATCTTTCTGATGGGGATCAATTTCGATTCGGAGGAGCGGAACATTTCGGATTGGAAATTCGGGCCCCTGGAGGAATGGCAGAAAACTTTATGACCTTTGCCGGATGATGCCGTAGGCTGCCCGATTTCAAGATGGAGATTTTCTTGAAAGCGACCCTGAACCGGGGTCAGCGGATTTCGAAAATGTGAAAAATATAGCATTGTATAACAATTTATAGTAATGTTAAGATCAATCTCACCCGCAGATAGAAAGTGTTATGTGGGTTCAGCTCTCATTTACTCCTGAAAGGAGCATCGAAATGGCGCGACTCGACCAATTTCCGGAACCGATGCGGTCTCATCTGGCCGATTTACCCTGTCCATCCTTTCCAACGCATTCCTGGGCCCAAGGCCCGGATCTGAGCCGGCGGCGCGTCGCGTTGATATCCACGGCCGGCCTTCATCAAAGGGGGGATCGGCCTTTCGAATCCATGACCGGGGATTATCGCGTGATTCCCGGAGATGTCGAAGCCAAAGACCTGGTGATGACGCACATCTCGACCAATTTCGATCGAACCGGCTTCCAGCAGGATTGGAACGTGGTCTTTCCTCTGGATCGGCTTCGGGAATTGGCACAGGAGGGTGTGATCGGAAGCATGGCCGCCTATCATTATTCTTTCATGGGAGCGGCGGACCCGGCTTCGATGGCATCTTCGGCCAAAATGTTGGCCGATCTTCTAAAAGGGGATGTAGTGGACGCTGTCCTGCTCGTCCCGGTCTGACCCTTTTGCACGCGCGCCGTGGGCGCGCTGGGCCATTACCTGGAAGCCGAGGGCGTCCCCACCTCCCAGATCAGTCTGATCCGGGAACACACCGAGACCATCCAGCCCCCCAGGGCGCTCTGGGTTCCCTTTGAACTGGGCCGGCCCTTAGGACCGCCTTCGGATGCCGATCTTCAACGTCGCGTACTGTCGGCCGCGCTTGAACTTTTTGAGGCGGCCCGGGGACCGGTGCTGGCCGATTTCCCCGATGAAAATGTCGGGCCAAAGGGTGAACATGATCCGGGCGCAGCGGTATGGTCATGTCCCATATCCCTGGCAGAACCATCAAAAGACCTCGCCGGCGATGAAGTGCTGGCATCCAGCTTGAAACAGGAGGTTGCGGAACTCAGAAACTGGTACGACTTGCGATTGAAAGAACAGGGCCGAACCTCGATGGTCCATTTCGAACCGGATGGACTCATACAAATGCTCAACGACTATCTTCTTAGCGGCAATAAAAGTACGCCCGGATCGGACATCTCCTTTCCCGTGGCGCTTCGTTTGGCCGCGCAAGACCTGAAGACATTTTATTTCGAGTCGGTTGCCGCCCGTCCCGATGCGACCGCGCCCGAAAACAGAGCCTTCAACAGGTGGTTCTGGTCTGAAACAGCCGCAGGTCGCGTGTTGAAAGCCATAAAAGAAAAATGTCTCGATGAGACAGACGAAATGATGCGGATGAACGGCAAACTGCTGCTGGTTCCGATGGATCAGGGATAGAGAGCCTGTCGGTTCTTCACTCTGCCGACATGGTCTTGACTGAATAAGGAGGATGTTTGGAGTACTTGTTGAATGTCAAGGAAGCGGCCGAATTCCTGAATGTCTCTGAAATGACGATCCGGAGGTGGATGAACAAAGGATTGTTGAACTGTTACTACCGTCAACAGCTTACGCTATGCAAGGAGGGACCATGAAGACATTGCAGGAGCAGCTCCATGGGATCAAAGCCAAGACTGCCGATATGATGACGTGGGCCTTGCCCACTCTAACCATTCACCATAAGAAGGAGGAGTTATGAGAAAAGGGATGTGTTTAATGACGGCGATTGTGTTGACTCTGGGTTTCGTCATAGCCGCTTCCGCGGCCGACGATTCGATGCCCGCCGGGGACGCGGACGCGCTTTGGACGTTCATCACCAAGACCAGCTCCTATGAAAAATGGGAATTCTGGCCGGGTTATGACGGCATCTATCCCGGCAAAAGCCCTCACGGCGCTTTTCTCAAGCTTTATGCAAACAAGCCCGCCATAGAAGCGGCAAAGGCAGGGCAGCCAATGCCGGAAGGGGCGATCATCGTCAAGGAAAACTACGGCAAGGACCAGAAAACGCTGATGGCGGTGACCCCCATGTATAAAATCAAGGGCTACAATCCGGACGGCGGCGACTGGTACTGGGCTAAATACAAAGCTGACGGAACCGTCGAGGCCGCCGGCCAGCCCAAGGGCTGCATTAGTTGTCACAGCGTGAAAAAAGACGCGGACTGGCTGTTTACCGAACCCAAATAGGCAACTCCCAAGTCGGAGGCGGGCTGCCCGATTGGTGGTCGCGCCTCCTGCCTTGAATATGAAATGCACCGCCTCTTAGAAATGAACCTCTCCCATTTACCATCAAGAACCCGTTACCCGGGATCTGCCGGCCGCGGTGGTCTAGTCGCCGGAGCATGGCGGCAAAGGATATGATCGCGTATCTCAGCGACATTTTTTTCAGATCACCAGCCGTTTTTACCTTCCTTCGTCCGGATGATCTGTCGATGACGGATCGGTTATCGAGAGGGAGGCAATGCTGGAGAGACCGGCTTTATTCCACAAGACAATGGAGGAATCAATGGGACCACTTACCTTGGCATTCGATGTCTATGGCACCTTGATCGACACCCACGGCGTCATGGCGACACTGGAAAACCTGGTAGGAACAAAGGCCGCAGAGTTTTCCCGGATATGGCGCGACAAGCAGTTGGAGTATTCATTTCGTCGTGGGTTGATGCAGCATTACGAAAACTTTGCTGTTTGCACGAGCAATGCCCTCGACTACACCTGTTCGGTTCTGAAGGTGTCTCTTGACAAGGATCAAAAAACCGAACTGCTTGCGCTTTATCGTGTTCTGCCGGCTTTCCAGGATGTCGATAGCAGTCTGACGCGGTTTAAAGCAAAAAATCATCGGATTTTCGCCTTTTCCAACGGCAGCGCCGAGGCCGTTGAGACCCTGCTGAAAAATGCAGGCATCCGGGACTTTTTCAATGGGGTCGTCAGCACTGAGGATCTCAAATCATTCAAACCCAACCCTGCTGTATATTGCCATTTTCTGAGAAAATCAGGAGCAGCCGGAAATGAGGCATGGCTGATTTCAGGGAATCCCTTTGATGTCATAGGCGCGATTTCGGCAGGGATGAAAGGCGCCTGGATCAAGCGATCCGAAGACGCGGTTTTCGATCCCTGGGGCATCGCACCCACCATCACAGCAGACAGCCTTTTGGATCTGGCGGACAATTTGCTTCTTCACGGGTAAGAAAGGGGACAGCGTTTGATTGAGTAAAAGGGGGGCAGAGCCTCCCTTTTCTGAGAAAATCAGGTTTTTCATGGAAACGTGGACAAACCTTCCCGTTTGGCGGCCTCAACCAATCGTTGATCAAAACATGCAAATAATATCGGATCAGCTACTCTTTCCTGTATCATCACTGCGGAAGCAAGATGCACCGCATCAAACCCCCTTAACGGATGACGCTTCATGATGCTATCGATCCATCTGTTCAGGTCTTCAGTGACATTGACCCGGATCATTGACATAAAATCTTTTCGGAAATTATCGAGTAGATGCTCAAAATCCGGATCAGTCAGTTCTTTTTCTCTCCTTTTGCGGTAAAATGTTGCCATGCTTTCCGCATAGGAGACACTTGAAGTGATAATCTCCGAGGCTTTTTGCCACAGATCGAGCACATCCGAACTCTTTTCTTCCTGGAAATATTTTTTTACCAGGGCACTGGTATCCAAATATATAATCACCGCCGATCCTCGATCACCATTTCCGAAACCGATTTCCCCCCAACTTTGATGGGGGGGGCCGGTGAAGTTTCACGAGGTCTTTCTGGCCATTCAATAACGCCTGTCATGATCAGCGGTTGAAGAGATTTTCTCAAGGAGGGTCTCTCCGGTTTTTCCGGTATGATTCTGGCAATCAATTTACCTCTGTCAGTGATCAGTATATCCTCGCCATTCTTAACGGAAACAAGATAGCGGCTGAGGCTGTTTTTCAATTCTTTTATGCCGACGGTGATCATTTAGATCCTCATTTTCGCTGAAATTTTGGCAAAGTGTCCCTTTCAATATTTAAGTAGCTACTCTGTCGGCATCTGTCAAGCAGAAATTCGAAAACTTCATTTCAGGCGATGAAGAAGAAGAAATGGGAGAGGCGGCTGACAACTTTGGAGTTGACGATGATTCCAAAGGGATGTATGGAATGGATAATCATCGAAAACCCTTGAATAGATTTTTCCGTTGGAACATAATGAGCAGGAACAGAAGATTTGAAAAAGGTATGCGGGTGTGGGAGAACAGCATCCTTTGGCTTCGGTAATAAAGGGAGAGTTCAAGATGAGACCCAATGAAATTATAAATGAAATTAAAAAGTTAAATCTTTCGGAAAAGCTGTTGTTGCTCGAAGATGTATGGGATTCCATTGCGCAAAGCAATGAAGGTCTTCCCATGCCTGAATGGCAAAAGAGGGAACTGGATAAAAGATATAAAGAATTTCAGGCGGGCAAACAGAATCTTCATGAATGGCAATCTGTTCATGAAGAAATCAGAACTAGATATAAATGAGACTTCGATATACGGATCGGGCAAAAGATGATCTTGATTTGGCCTTTCTCTGGTATGAAAAGCAGCGAAGAGGATTGGGGTTCGAATTTCTGGATTGTGTTGAGGCCGCTTTGCAATATATTATTGATTGCCCGGAGATGTATGGGATAAGATATTACCATTACCGGGGATGCAATATCAGAAGATTTCCTTTTTCGATATATTATTCCATCGAAAAGGATGAAATCATCGTTCATTCCATATTTGACAATCGACAAGATCCGGAAAAAAAGCCATAAGGAAACAAAAACGATGTCTTCAACAATCGGCGGAGAAGATATAAAACATGATCTGTCATCAGCGGAAAAGGATCGGCTGGAACAAGAACTCCGTGCTGAAGCGCGAAGATTGTTGAAGGCGGGAAAGAACCGGAAGAGGAAATCTCTGCTGAACCAGGCGAGTGAGATTTCACGGCGCAAATCCGGACGGGCCGACCACCATTGAAATCAGGTGTTTTATGAAGATATATCTGAACAAAAGTCGTTTGCTGGCTGAAAAATATCAGGGGCTTCTGGCCTCTCGATGGACGTTGGAGACGCTGAAAGAGAGTCTGGCGCTTGCCGATGTCCTTTTGAATGATTGCAATCTGCCGCTCGGTTTTTCCGGGTTGGTTCGAGACTGTGACCCTTCCGGGCTTCCGGATTTTTTCATCTCATCCCATTTTAACGATTATCTCAAAGATCAGTCTGCCCTCCTTGGCGGAAGGAGGCTCCCGGATGTACCGGATAAAATCCCCAAAAGGCGGTCTCCGTCAAAAATCGAATATTCCCGGCAGACTCTTGAAGTGATTTACGATTTGTCTTTTCCCGTATTTGCTGCCGATAAAAACCGGCAGGATTTCGTTCTGGAAGGGGATATCGGGTTCTTGAGGGATCTCCAGAGCCTTATTTTTATCCTTACGGCCGATTTCATCCTGCCGCTTTTGCGGGAACACCGGCTGAAGGCGGAATTCGATTATCTCAGCCTGATCATGTTCACCCACAGCCTGATCGCATGGCATGATAACCCGGCGCATCAGAATCAACTCTTTTCCATTCTGTTTGATCGGATAGGGTTCAAAGAGGCTGCTGTCGAGTGTCTGTATGTCGCTTTCCGGCTGACAGCACCGGAAGATCATGATTATATGACCAAAGCGCAGGCGTATTGGTCAGCACTCATCGAGGCGGAGCGGTTCGATAATGCCCGGGAATTTGCGCTGAAGCTGCTCCGGAATTCTCCGGAGAAGTATTTGGACGAGATAAAGGAGATCATCGAATTGAGTTTTGAGATGGAGCATTCGTAAGGGATCGGCATGGATGCACCGAGTGGAGGCGGATGGTTCATGTTGTCTGGGGAATTCCCAAAGGATATTATGAACCCGCGGTTCTGGTGTAAGCATATCGACCCGATCCAAATCGGTGGGATCATCGGTTTTTGAGGAGAAAACAACCATGAGAAAACGAAAAAAAGTCAAATACATCCATGAAGGACGCTATGTGGCCGAGGTTGAGGTAGAGCTGCTGGTGGATCAAACCGGCTGGTCTCCATACATCAGCCTTGAGGACGCCTTCAAGCTAGATGATGTAAGAGATGCGCTTCGCCAGGGCGATTTGAGATCAGCGGCCCGTCATGGTCAAATCTACGAACTCCGACAAGTGACGCATCAATAGACAGCAATTTCATCAGATGAAACATTTCATCCGCAGGTCTGCCTTGTTGAAATCGGCTATGATTTTCGAACCATTCGACGCCGTGAACGGCCGGAAGGATTTGTAAAAGCGGATGCCTCTTTTTGGGTTGACTCGGATTCCCAATAGATGGTATGGCATATGGGAATTCATGCAAAACCCTGTGGGCGGATTTTTCTTTATCAGTAATGAGCAAACCAATGCACCTCCTCCACATATCGGATCTTCATTTCGGCACCCCTGAAGACGCGGCCGCATGTTACAGCGCACTTGCCCAGGATCTGAAAAACGGCCTCGACTGCGACCGGCTCGATGCCCTCATCCTTTCCGGGGATATCGGCACGGCTTCCACGCCCGGGGAGTATGCGGCCGCAGCCGTTTTTGTAAAATCCCTTACCGACGAGTTCGGCCCCGATCCTTCGGGGATCGTTATGGTTCCCGGCAACCATGATCTCAACTTCGAGCTTGCCGAGGCCGGTTATGCGGTGCATCGGAAGAAGTATTTCAAGGGGGATCTGGAAAAGTTGAGGTTCATGGATCTGGGCAATGGCTATATCCGGGTCCTGGCGGATGAGGCGGCGCACCGGCGGCGGTTTGCGCATTTCGGGAATTTCTTCGAAGCGGTGACGGGGCGGGCATATCCCCTGGAATATGACCGGCAGGGTGTTCTCTGCCATTTCCCGGATGAGAGGCTTCTGATCCTGGGGCTCAATTCCTGCCGGCGCATTGACGAGGATTTTCCAAAGGATGCGGATATCCACGCCAATGGACTGAGCCGGGCTCTGGACGAGATCCGGCGCGGTGCGGACCGGTATGGGGGCTGTCGGAAATTTGCCGTATGGCATCATCCGGTCTATAGCACCGGCGGCGATGGGTTCAAAAATCTCGGTTTTCTGGAGCAGTTGGCCGGGGCCGGCTTTTCGGTTGCGTTTCACGGCCATATCCATAAAGATGAGCGCTTTTTGTACGAATATGATGCCTCCCCGGAGGGCCGGAAGCTCCGGGTGATCGGGACGGGAACTTTTGGTGCGCCCTCGACCGGGTGGTGGCCCGGGGTTCCGCTGCAGTACAATTTCATGATCCTCGATGGGGACCGGCTGACCATCCGCAGCCGATGTCGAAGAAATCCCAATGGGGCATGGGAGGCGGCCTGCATCTGGCGTCAGGGGCCCGATCATGATCCTGTCTCCCGGCTGGAGATCCGGCTTCCGGAGATC
>JAABSZ010000054.1:0-21066 GCA_011390135.1 Desulfobacteraceae bacterium
TATAGAACATTATTAGGAATTTTTCAATGATTTATCTTGAAACATTGTGCAGCAGAACAGAAGGGTGAATCCGATTGAGATGCACAGCACCCTCAAAAGCGAAAGAACAATCTCTTTGCCACGATATGTCGCGATATCAGAAAAAACCTTTTCCAAACATCCGAAAACCGATACGATCTTCTCCGGATCTATTGGGACAGATGAACATTCGGCATACCGATTCTGCGGCGGAAGGAACCTGAAAACAATGTTCATCTCCCCCCTCTCCGGCTACACGATCCTGCTTCTCTTCAGGATGCTCATGATGGGCATCACCCGGGCCGCAGGAAGGCTTTCCGTCATGGGTGCGGAGTCCTTTCTGGTGGCGGACCGGAAGGTCGGAACTGTCCGGGGGGCTTTTTCCATCGCGGCCAGTTGGATCTGGGCTCCCGCGCTCTTCATATCCAGCCAGACGGAACAAAATATCTTGGGAGAAAAAAAAGGGGTCGAAGCAATCTACTGCCCCGACCCCTTTTAAAGGGAAACTGATCTGCCGGGCCCGAAAGCCCGGCAGGAATATGATGCCGATTTAGAAGAGTCCGGAGACCTTTCCGGTATCGGTATCCACGTCGATCCGGCGGAAGGCCGGGTTCGAGGAGGTTCCGGGCATCAGGGAGATGGTTCCTGCGCAGGGGCAGAGGAACTTCGCGCCGGAGTAGATGAGGACGTCGCGGATCGGGAGACGCCAGCCCTTGGGCACGCCCTTCCTGACCGGGTCGTGAGAGAGGCTCAGGTGGGTCTTGACCATCATGGTGGCAAAGTCCGCATATTTGGGATCATCTTCCAGCATCTTGGCCTTGGCCTCGGCATCGGATGCCCAGTCCACGCCGTCCGCGCCATAGACTTCCTTGGCGATGTTTTCGACGCGGTCGCGCAGCTTCATCTCCAGCGGATAGAGGAATTTGAAATCATTGGTCTCGTTGCAGGCATCGATGACCGCATCCGCGAACTCGAGCGCGCCGTCGCCGCCCTTCTCCCAGTGCTTGGACTCGGCACAGCGTGCGCCTGCGGCCTCTGCGGCCTTCCGGACAACGTCGCACTCTGCGTCCGTGTCGGTGTAGAACCGGTTGATACAGACCACCGGGTTGATGCCGGACTTGCGGATCACGTTGATCATGTGGACCATGTTCTCGCAGCCCTTCTCCACCAGCTCCAGGTTCTCCTCCTTGTACTCCGGGGCCAGGTCCTTTCCGGCCACGACCTTGGGTCCGCCGCCATGCATCTTGAGCGCGCGGATCGTGGAGGTGAGGACCGACACATGGGGCTTGAGGCCGCTGAACCGGCACTTCACGTTCCAGAACTTCTCAAAGCCGATGTCGGCCGCGAATCCGGACTCGGTGACGTGGTAGTCGAACATCTTCAGACCAATCCGGTCTGCGATGATGGAGGACTGGCCCACCGCGATGTTGGCAAAAGGTCCGGCGTGGACAAAGCAGGGGTTGTACTCTGCGGTACACATGAGGGTCGGGTTGATGGTGTTTCTCATGAACGCGGTCATCGCGTTGCCGACTTCCAGATCGCCGCAGGTGACAGGCTTGCCGCTCTTGTCAAAGGCCACGGTGATGTTGTTGATCCGCTCCTTGAGGTCGGCCAAATCCGTGGCGACCGAAAGGATGGCCATCAGCTCGGAGCCGACAGCGATGCCGAACTTGGACTGCATGGTGAAGCCGTCATAGCGGCCCCCGAGGCCGATGACGATGTTGCGCAGCGCCTGGGCGCAGAAGTCGATGATCCAGCCCATCTCGACCCGGGTCGGGTCGATGTCGAGGCGGCGCATCTTGGTGAGGCGGGCAAGCTGCTCGTCATTGTAGTTCCGCTCATGCTGCATACGGGCAGTGAGGGCCACCATCGCGAGGTTGTGCGCGTTCATGATGTCGTTGATGTCGCCGGTCAGACCCAAAGAGAACTCGGTCATGGGGATCAGCAGGGAGTTTCCGCCGCCTGCCGCTGTTCCCTTGACGTTCATGGTGGGGCCGCCCGAGGGCTGACGCAGTGCGCCGCCGACGTTGACGCCGCGTTTTCCCAGTCCCTCCATCAGTCCGCAGGAGGTGGTGCTTTTGCCCTCTCCCAGAGGTGTCGGGGTGATTGCGGTCACTTCGATGTACTTTCCGTCCGGCTCGTCCTTCATCCGATCGATCACCTTGAGGAAATCGATCTTTGCCAGACGGCCCATGGGGAGCATCTCTTCTTTCAAAAAGCCGAGCTTCTCCTGCCACTCCTCAGGGGTGGGCATGTTCTTTTCCGCGTCTTCAGAAATCTGCCAGTCTGCCATCTTCGTTGCATCGTAAGCCATCTAATCCAACTCCTTCTTGCCTTGAGGTTAATAATACGTTGGCCTGCCTTCTGCGGCCCGTTGTTAAAGATACACCTCAATATCATGTTCGAATCAATTTATCAAGAGATATCCATTCATATTTTTGAATGGGAATCAAAAAAATAATCGAGGGGTGCAAAAGGGAGTTTTTTCGAGGGTTCCCTTTACCCGTTCTGCAATTGATTCAATTGATAATAGAAGCCCTTCTTCTCCATGAGGGCCTCATGGCTTCCCGACTCGATGATCCGGCCCCGGTGGAGGACCATGATCCGGTCTGCATAGCGAGCGGTGCTGAGCCGGTGGGCCACCATCACCGAGGTGCGTCCTTTCATCAGCTCGATGAGCGCATCCTGAATCCGGGCTTCGGTCTCGGAATCGATGTAGGAGGTGGCCTCGTCCAAAATGATCAGATCCGGGTCCCGGGCAAAGGCCCTGGCAATGGAGAGGAGCTGCCGCTCTCCGCTGGAAAGGGACGCGCCCCCTTCGGAGAGATCCGTCTCCAGACCTTGAGGGAGCCGGTCTATGACGGAGCGGGCATTGGAGGCATATAGCACCTCGTCGATCCCCGGGGCGCTCCATTCCTCGGTCGGGGGGAAGATGTTCTCCCGGATCGGGCCGGAAAAGAGGTAGGGGTCCTGGGTCACCAGGGCCATCTTGGAACGGAGCAGGGGGATGGGCAGATTCCGGATGTCCTCCCCGTTGATTTCGATCCGGCCCGAGTTCGGATCGTAAAACCGGGTCAGCAGGTTGATCATGGAAGTCTTGCCGGAGCCGGTGGGCCCCACGATGGCAAGGGTCTGCCCCGCATTCAGGGTGAAGTCGATCCCTTTCAATACAATCTCCTTGGGCAGATACCCGAACCGGACATCATCGAACCGGAGGGAGCGGATGGTCTCCTTGGCAAAGGGATGATCCGGTCTCGCCGGCACTTCAGGGAGACGCTCTTTGCTGTCCAGGATCTGGAAGATCCGCTCGGCCGAGGCCATCGCGTTCTGCAGGATGTTGTATTTTTCCGCGATATCCCGGATAGGCCGGAAGAACATCCGCATGTAGGAGATAAAGGCGACCAGAGAGCCCAGAGTGATGGTCTCGGAGATGACCCGGCCCCCGCCGTAGAAGATCACGATCGCGGTCGCGACGGCCCCCAGCAGCTCGATCACCGGCATGAAGATCGCGAAGATCCGGATCTGGTGCATCCCGGCCTCGTAGTTCTCATGGTTGAGCCGGGCGAACCCGCGGTGGTTGTTCCTCTCCTGGCCGAAGACCTGGATCACCTTGATGCCGCCGATGGTCTCTGAGAACCGGGTGTTGATCTCGGCCACCTTGACCCGCAGAATCCGGAAGACACCCCGGGCTTTGTCGGCAAAGATGAATGCGGCCCATATGACCACCGGCAGCACTGTAAAGGAGATGAGGGCAAGCTTCCAGTTGATGCTGATGAGTACGGCCGCGATCCCCACCAGAAGGAAGAAGTCTTTGAAGACGAACGCTATGACCGAGGTGAAAAGCTCGTACATGTTCTGGATGTCGTTTGTCACCCGTGTGACCAGACGGCCCACGGGATGGCGGTTGAAGAAGGAGACGTTGAGGCTCTGGATGTGATCGTAGAGTTGCATCCGCAGATCGTGCATGATCCGCTGGCCCGTGTACTCCATCACCATCACCTCGATGAATGTGAAGAGAAAGCTGCAGATGATCACCCCAAAAAAGATCAGGGCAGCGATGCCCACCCCTCTGAGGTCGTCGGCCCTCAGCAGCGCCAGTGTTTCGGCATCCAGATCCGCTAAATTCTGGTACGCGATCTGAATCTGCCCCGCTTTCATTTCAAACAGATCCGGATACCGGGCCGCGGCCGCCTGAATCTTCGGATCATCCGGGTCGGCAGTCAGGAAACGGTTCTTCTCCCCCTCGGTTCCGATCACGGTCTGGGGGACGATGTACCGGTCGATCACGATCTTTGTGATGTAGGGAATGGCCAGCTCAAAGAGCGTGATCATGATCACCAGGGCTATGGCCGCGAGGAAATAGCGTCCGTAAACCCGGGCATAGGGGTAGAGCCGTTTGAGCAGCCCCAGATCGTAGGGTTTTCCGAGTTTCTCCTCTTCCGCGTATCCGAATTCAAACATTTAATGCCTCTTCCATCTCCTGCAGGCGATAGGTTCTTGCATAGTAGCCGTCCCTTTCCATCAGGGTCTCGTGGGTTCCGGACTGGGTGATCCGGCCGTTTTTCAGCACGATGATCTCATCTGCGGCCTTGAGTGCCGAAAGTCGGTGGGAGACGATGAGGATAGTCCTCCGGGCCGCGGTCTTTCGAATGGTCTCGATGATGGTGTTGCCGGTCTCGGTGTCCACCTGGCTGATCGGGTCGTCGAGCATCAGGATCGACGCATCCCGGAGCAGTGCCCTGGCCAGACCGATCCGCTGCTTCTGGCCCCCTGACAGGATGACGCCCTTCTCCCCCACAATCGTTTCAAACCCTTTGGCAAACCCCTCGATGGTCTCCAGCAGGGCCGCCTCCCTTGCGGCCTTGATCAGTTGTTCCTCGGTGATTCCGGGATCATTGAAGGTGATGTTCTCTCTTATGGTTCCGGCAAAGAGAAAGGGCTCCTGGGGCACGAATGAGATGAGGGAGCGCAGATCCGCAACTCTGACATTCCGGATGTCCTTGCCGTCGATCCGGATGCTCCCGGTATTCACATCGTAGAGCCTCGGGATGAGCTGGAGAAGGGTGGTCTTTCCGCCGCCCGGGGGGCCGATGATCCCTAAGGTCTTTCCCTTTTCGAGGGTCAGGTCGATGTCGGAGAGCGCCTCCCCACGGTCCGCGGGTTCATCGGTCTCTCCGTAGGAGAAGCTCACCTTTTCCAGGACGATCCGGTCCTGGTATTCCCTCATCGGCTGCGGGTCCGGGGGGTCCGCGATAGCCGGCTCGGTCTTGAGGATGGTGTCGATTCTGTCCAAAGAGGCTTTTCCCCGCTGGATCAGGTTGGTGAGCCATCCCAGGGCCATCATGGGCCAGGTCAGGATGCTGAGATAGCTGATGAAGGCGACGAAATCCCCGGGGGTGATCTCGGCCAGAATGGTCTGGCGGCCACCAATAAAGATGACGATCGCCATGCTCAGGTTGGAGAGGAAGACCATCATCGGGAAAAAGGAGCCGGTGATGGTCACCAGCCGGATGTTCTTTCCGATGTACTCCTCGGACATCCGCTCCAGGCGCTCGGTCGATTCAGCCTCCCGGTTGTAGGCCTTGATGATCCGGATGCCTGTGAACCGCTCCCGGACCACTTCGGTGAGATCGGAAAAAGAGGCCTGCACCTCGCCGTAGAGCCGGTGCATCCGGCTGCCGAAGAAGCTGGTTCCGAAGATGATCAAAGGCGCGGGGATGAGTACATAGAGGGTGAGGCGGACGTTGATGTAGGCCATGAAGAGGATCGCGGCAGACCCTAAAAAGAGCGCGTCGGTCAAAGCCACCATCCCCATCCCTGTTGCCATCCGGATATGGTTGATGTCGTTGGTGGCATGGGCCATGAGATCCCCGGTGCGGGTCTTGTCGAAATATTTCGGAGAGAGGATCTGCAGATGGGAGAAGAGCCTGTCCCGAATCCCCTCCTCCACCCGGCGGGAGAGGCCGATGAGACAGCGCCGCCAGACATACCGGAAGATGGTGATGGCAATGGCCAGCCCCACGATCTCCATTGCATAGATGAAAAGGCCGAACATGTCGATCTGAAAGGAGGTGAGATCATCCACAGCCCATTTCACCACCCGGGGGATGAAGAGCTGGAACAGGTCCACGATCACCAGGCAGATGATCCCGATGATGATCGAAAAGCGGTTTTCCGAAAAATAGGGTTTGATCAGATGAAACGATTTCATTGCGCGTCGGCAGATCCCTTGCTGTTGAATATTTTATGCCGGTGTAGTATATCAACCGGTGGAATATATGTATCGGCCAGGGCCGATGATCAAATATCGAGTTTACCATTTTTGCTGCGGTGATGGCGAGTCCTAATTGGGCATCGTTCCGAGCAGATCCTTTTTAACGGAAGAATATCAAATGGATAAAATGCAGCCCCCCCGGATGGCCATCGGGGTCTCCGACTTTTACAAGCTCAGGTCCGCAGGATATCTCTATGTGGACAAGAGTTCCTTTATCAAAGAGATCATAAGAGCGCCGGCCGAAGCGATCCTGCTGCCGGCAGATCGGGAGCGCAAAGGGATTCTTATGGAATTTAAAAGGGTCGATGTCCGCCGGAAGGAGACGCCGGAGAAGGCATTGGAAAAGGCGATGGCGCAGATCGAATCCCGCGGCTATGACGCGGAGCTGCGAGGGGCCGGGGTAAAAGAGATTCTGCAGCTTGCCGTCGCTTTCCGGGGCAAGGAGGTCTGGGTAAAATCAAAGAAATCATGGGGTACGAAATGAGAAAAATATTTTTGGGTATGCTCTCTTTTTTCGCTATATTTTCGATATCCGGAGCAGAAGATGCCCCACCCGGTGAGAAAATGGGCATCTTTCTGGAAAAGGGGTTTTCCTTAGAGAAAAGTGTGCAATGAGAGAGGAGAAAATCGGCCGGCTTAAAAACCACTTTGTCAGGAGTACGGTATATCATGAAAAGAAAAATAATATGGCGGTTATGTTTTGGGGTATTGCTGTTCAGCGCGATCCTTCTTGCCGGATGTGACGATTCAGATCAGCAGGGAAATCGGGCAGAACCGGAACCGGAGCCGCGCAAAGACCCTTCATCTGTTACCTTTGCGGTTTTCTCCGATCCTCACCTCTATGATCCTTCATTGGGAACAGAAGGGCCGGCCTTTGAGGCATATATTTTCCAGGATCGGAAGATGATCCGGGAGAGCCGGGCCATACTGAATACCGCTCTTAATTCCATAAGAAATATTCCGGGCCTGGACTTTGTCATCATTTCCGGAGACCTGACAAAGGATGGGGAAAGGATCAACCATGAATTATTTGCCGACCTTCTCAGAAGATTGGAATCGGACGGCCTTCAGGTCTATCTGGTTCCGGGCAACCATGACGTGAACAATCCCCATGCCTTTGCCTATTCCGGAAATGATCAGTTGCCGGTTGCCTCTGTTTCTCCCGAAGACTTTGCTTCCATCTATGCCGATTTCGGTTATGGGGAGGCCCTCTACCGGGATGCCGATTCCTTAAGCTATATCGCGGAGCCCTCCCCGGGCTTCTGGCTCTTTGCTCTGGATTCCACAGATCATGATGCCAATCAAATTCTTGGAAGGCCGGTGATTTCGGGACGATTCACCCAGAGTACCCTCCAATGGATCGTTCAGCGGCTCGATGAGGCCAAGGCAAAGGAGAAACAGGTGATCGGAATGATGCATCATGGCCTGCTGGAGCACTTTTCAGGACAATCCCGGATCTTTCCGGGATCGGAATATGTGATCGATGACTGGGAACATGTCTCCCGAAACCTTGCTGAAGCGGGATTACAATTGGTCTTCACAGGCCATTATCATGCACAGGATATCACCGGAAGAAGCTGGGAGATCGATGGTGAAGTCATCTCTCTTATCGATGTGGAGACCGGTTCTCTGGTCGCATATCCTGTCCCCTACCGGATCGGATCCCTTGACAGAAGCGGCCGATTTACTGTGGAGAGCCGATATGTGACCGAAATCGATGATGAGACCGGTGGACTTCCCTTTACCGAATATGCGGCCGATGTACTGAGAGGCGGGGTTTATGATTTGACCTTTGAGATGGGAACAGAGCCGGCCGATCAGGGTGGATACGGGCTGACTCCGGAGCAGGCAAAAACCATCGCGCCTCTGATCGCGGACGCGGTCACTGCCCATTATCGCGGAGATGAAAATCCTTCACCCATAACCCAGGCGATTCTCAATACCTATTCAAAAAGCAATGAACCAACGATGCAGATGCTCGGCCAAACCCTCTCTTCCCTCTGGAGAGATCTTCCGCCGGCCGATATCTCGGTTTCTCTGGAGCTGGGACAGGATACCTTTCTATTTGATGGAGAGTCTCTATGATCCTCTTCGTTGTTATTCGAAACTTTCTAATCTTCATCATCGGGGTCTGGTTTTTCGAGTTTTATATCGACTACACCTTTCCCACAGAGGAGAACCTGCTGCTCTATTTTGTGGCGATTCCCATAATCTGGGCCACCCTGATTCAGATCTGGACCACCACATCCTACAAAGAGCAGCGGAATCGCATCATGCTGGTCTTTACCCACATCATGGCGGTACTGCTGCTGATCTCGACGGTTTTCATCATCAGCGCCACCCTGAACACCCTGAGCCACAGCCTCGATACTATGGGATCGGTCCTCTTTCACTTTGTGGGCTGGACCGTGATTCTGGCCTTTATCTATTATGATCTGGTCGATATCTACCGTTGAATCATGAAAAAAATATACAGGGAAATCAGGACAGGAGGCCGATAATGGGAGCAGCGATGAATCATCCCCTGGAAACGGAAGTGAAATTCTTTTTACAGGATCGGGAGATGATTCGGACGCGGATCATCGAGATGGGCGCGGTCTCCCGGGGCCGGGTCTTTGAAACCAACATCCGGTTTGAGGATAAGGGTAAATCCCTGCTGGAAAACCGGCGGCTTCTCCGCCTCCGCCAGGACAAAAAGGCGCGGTTGACGCTGAAATCAGACGGCCCCGATCCTGATGAGCGGCAATACAAGGTCCGGCAGGAACTGGAAGTGGAAGTAAGTGATTTTGACACAGCAAAGGCGATTCTGGAGGCTCTGGGGTTTGCTGAAGAGCAGATCTACGAGAAATGGCGGGAGACCCTGACGTTGGCCCAAGGCCCGGAGTTCTGCCTGGACACCATGCCCTACGGAGAGTTTCTGGAGATCGAAGGGGAGCCCGACGCCATCCTGAGCGCAGCCGACACTCTCGGCCTCGACTGGAATGAACGCATTCTTGAAAATTATCTGGGGATCTTCGAAAGAATCCGAAAGCAGCACGGCCTTCCTTTTTCAGATCTCACCTTTGAAAATTTCAATCCCCTTGGCAAGAGAGATTTTACATCAGATATCAGGTTGTTTCGAATGGGCTTGGGCTTAGGATAGAAGAGGCATTGCCGATACCGAACAAACGCGGAGCAACCCGATCACGCGGAAATTTTCTCCTTTTCCCTTTATCGGGTCCCATCATCCGGTCCTATCATCCGGTCCTATCATCCGGTCCCATCATCCGGCAGTTCGCCGCCCACGCGCCGCTGGAGAACGCCCAATGTCTTTACGGTGGGAAGCCTTTTGAAGAGCCCTGAATTCAGGGCCATTTTGTAGATCTGGTAAGGGGCCTGTCCTCCATCGGCAGGATTTTTGAATATATCATGGATGAGCAGATATCCGCCGGGCCGGATATGACCGACCCACGCGCTGTAGTCGGTGAAGACCGCGTCATAGGAGTGGCCTCCGTCGATGAAGAGCAGGGAAAGAGACGCGCCCCACCCTCTGGACGCAAGGGCCGATGATGCCACAATCGGGACCACTGTATCGAGAAGTTCGGCCTTTTCAAGGATATAGGAGAAATAGCGGAAGCTGTTGATTCGGCCGAATTGCGGGTCATACAGCTCCGGATCGAAATAGAGTTCTCCGGGCTGCTGCTCTTCAGAGCCACGATGATGATCCACGGAATAGAGCACCCCGCCATTCTCCCGGCATGCGCTCCCGAGATACAATGTCGATTTACCGCAGTAGCTCCCGATCTCCAGAGAGGGCCCCACGCGGCTCGCCTCCAGCCCGATCTCATAGAGACGCTCCCCCTCCTCCGGATCGAGAAACCCTTTTACCCATTCGATGAGTCCCGGCTTGATCTTCATGCCTCAGATACCTCGTCATATCCCCGCACCAGCACCTCCCGCGGCTTGACGCCGTCCGAAGGGCCCACAATTCCCTCTTTTTCCATCATCTCTATGATCCTTGCGGCCCGGTTGTAGCCGATCCGGAGCTTCCGCTGCACAAAGGAGATGGAGGCCTGCCTGGTCTCCGTCACCAGGGATACGGCATCGTCGTACCGCTCGTCATGTTCCTCCTCCTCGACAAACCCGCCGGCCCCCTTCTCCGGCGCATCCAGCACTGAATGGTCGTATTCCGGAGGCCGCTGCTGCTTCAAAAAATCGGTGATCTTTGTCAGCTCCTCTTCGGTGATGTAGGGGCCGTGAATCCGCTGCAGCCTCGCGGTTCCCGGCGGCAGGAAGAGCAGATCCCCCTCCCCCAGCAGCTTTTCCGCACCGTTGGCGTCGATGATGGTGCGGGAGTCGGTTCTGGAGGAGACCTGATAGGTGAGCCGGGTGGGAAAGTTGGCCTTGATGATGCCGGTGAGTACATCGACCGATGGCCGCTGGGTTGCCAGCACCAGATGAATGCCCGCGGCCCGCGCCATCTGCGCGAGACGGGTGAGGGCCACCTCCACATCCCTTGAGGAGACCATCATCAGATCCGCCAGCTCGTCGATGATGATGACGATGTAGGGCAGCTTCTTCGGATGCCCCGCTTCCCGTTCCGGTTCCGACGGCTTCATCTTCCCGACCTTGCGGTTGTACTGGCTGATATTGCGCACCTTCAGCTCCGAGAGCAGCTCATACCGGTGCTCCATCTCCTTGACGGCCCAGAAGAGCGCGTTTGTGGCCTGCTTCGGGTCCGAGACCACCGGGGTGATCAGGTGGGGAATGCCGTTGTAGATGGACAGCTCGATTCTTTTCGGATCCACCATGATCATCTTCACCTCGTCCGGGTGAGACTTGTATAAAAAGCTGCAGATGATCGCATTGAGCCCCACGCTCTTTCCGGTTCCAGTGGCGCCCGCGATGAGCAGATGGGGCATCTTGTCCAGCTCGGCCACCACCGGATGGCCCACGATATCCTTTCCCAGACACATGGTGAGCGGGGATCGATCCGCCTTGAAGACATTTGACTCGACCATCTCCTTCATCCGGACGTACTCCCGCTGATCGTTGGGGATCTCGATGCCGATCACCGCTTTTCCGGGAATGGGCGCCACGATCCGGATGCTCATGGCTTTGAGGGCCAGCGCGAGGTCATCGGAAAGTCCGGTGATCTTGTTGATCTTGATGCCGGGCGCAGGCGCATATTCAAAGGTGGTGATCACCGGCCCCGGCGTCACGGTGACGACCTCCCCGGTGACGCCGTAATCCTGCAGCTTCTTCTCCACCAGCCGGGCCTGCTCTTCAAGGCGGGCCGGACTGGTGGATGCGGGACGTCTGTCCGGAGGGCGAAGATATTCCACGGGCGGGATCCGGAATACCGCAGGAATCCGCGGAACCGACTCCTCCCCTTCCCCTTCCCCTTCCATTTGGAGACCTTTGGCAGCCTCCTTTTTCCGCGCGGTTTTCGATTTCAATTTTTCCACAATTCCGGACACAAATCTCTGTTCCGGCTTCTGTTCCGACTTCTGTTCCGGGGCCGGGGATTCTTCCTTATCCGTCTTTTCCGTTTTAGGCCCCGTGAGCAGACGAACCGGAAGCTGTGCAGCCTTCAGACCAAGGCGCCAGGGCCGGTTGTCCATATCTTTGGGCCGTTTCCGGATTTTGGGCCGGCGCTTTTTTGCCTTGATCCGGTTCTGGCGCCAGTTTCCCCATGCCCCTTTTCCCTGATCCGCGGCTTTTACAATCCCCTGCCCGATGATCCCGCAGAAGGCCACCAGAGAGAAGCCGGTCGCCATCATGAAGCCGATTAGACAGAGCAGCGAGAGGATGAGAACCCCGCCCGTGAAGTTGGCGAACCGGATCAGAAACTCCCGGATCGGAAAGCCGATGATGCCCCCGGCCGGGATCTCGCTGCCGAAAAAGGGGTAGGTGTTTCGAAAAAGGGCAAAGAGACCGCCTGTAGCGATCACCAGCAGCAGGCCACCCCCGAGGATCAGCCCCGGATGCTGGAAGGTCTTGTTCGTAAAGAGCTTCATCCCGCCCAGAAAGATCAGCACCGGAATCCAGAACGCGCCGATGCCGAAGATGCCCAGGAGTGCGCCCGACATATGCGCGCCAAAGAGGCCAAAGAAGTTATGGATCGACTCCGGAGCGGTCGCGTTGTGGATGGAGGGGTCATCGGGGCTGTAGGAGAGGAGGCTTATCAGCAGAAAAAAGACGGCAAAGAAGAAGAGGATGCCGATGATCTCCTTACGCATGGCGCCCAGCATTCCGGCTATACCTCCAGCACAAAGGGCAGGATCAGGGGTTTGCGCCGGATGGTGAAGGTGAAGTACTTCCGAAGATCCATCTGGATTCGGGAGCGGATTCTGGTGATTCTGTCCGGCACATCGGGGCCGATGTCCTCGACAATCTCTAAGATCACGCAGATGGCATCCTGCAGCAGGTGGCCCGTTTCAGTCTCGAATACAAATCCCTTGGAGACGATCTCGGGGCCAAAGACGATAATGCCGGTCTCCTCGTCGAACGCGAGGGTGACCGCGACAAAGCCTTCCTCGGAGAGGGCACGCCGCTCCTTCAAGATGCTTCGGCCCACATCCCCGATCCCCTTGCCGTCCACCAGAACCCTTCCGGTTCCCACAGATTCTGAGATCCGGCCACCCCGGCCGTCGAACTCGAGGATCTCCCCATTCTCCGCAAGGAGAACATGGGCAGGATCGATCCCCATCTCCCGGGCCAGCCGGGCATGGAGGACAAGATGGCGGTACTCCCCGTGGATCGGGATGAAATATTGGGGCCGGGTGAGCTGGATCATCAGCTTCAGCTCCTCCCGGAACGCGTGGCCCGAGACATGGATCTGGGAGATCTTCTCATAGACCACCTCCGCGCCCCGCCGGCAGAGGTTGTTGATGATCTTTGCAATGGCCTTCTCATTGCCCGGGATGAATTTGGAAGAGAGGATCACCGTGTCCTGGTCCCGGATCTTGAGCTGCTTGTGGATGCCCGAGGCCATCCGGGCCAGCGCGGACATGGGCTCCCCCTGGCTGCCGGTGGTGATGATCACCACCTCCTCATCAGGCAGATCCCTCACCTCGTCGATCTCCATCTCCATTTCAGGGTCGAGCTTTAAAAAGCCCAGCTCCTTTGCGATACTGGTCGTGACCTCGATGCTTCTGCCGTTGAATGCCACCTTGCGGCCCGATTCCAGAGCAATCCTGACGATCTGCTGTATCCGGGCGATGCTGGAGGCAAAGAGAGCCACGATGACCCGGCCCCGGCTTCGGGTGATGATCTTTCTCAGGTTTTCCCCGATCTGCTGGTCCGGGATGGTGTATCCTTCGTTCTCCACATTGGTGGAATCGGAGAGAAGGGCCAGCACCCCTTTCTGGCCGAATTCGGCAAACCGGTTGAGGTCCGTGACCATTCCGTCAATGGGATTGTAGGAGATCTTGAAATCTCCGGTATGGATCAGCACCCCCAGCGGGGTCTTGACCGCGATCCCGACACCATCGACAACGCTGTGATTGACCCGGATGAATTCGATCTCAAAGGGATCGAGGAGAAGCGAAGTATCGGGCGAGATGGTGACCAGTTTCGAGTTGGAGAGCATCTCCCGCTCTTCGAGCTTGTGGCGGACCAGTGCCAGGGTGAAGGCGGTTCCGTAGATCGGTGCATTCACCTCCCTAAGCAGGTGGGGCAGCGCACCGATGTGATCCTCATGGCCGTGGGTGAGCAGGATGCCCCGGACATGGGATCTGTGGAGACGGATGTATTCCATGTCCGGAATCACGTAATCGACACCGAGCATGTACTCTTCCGGGAACATCAGCCCCGAATCGATCACGATGATGTTCGGGCCGTATTCAATGGCCATCATGTTGAGGCCGATCTCGCCGAGCCCCCCGAGGGGGATGATTCTGAGCTTCAGTTCCGCCATTTCAGCTTTTACCCTTCATAGAATTCCCGGACGATCACCTCCTGCACCCGCTTCAGCAGATCGTCCTTGGTCTTTCTCGAATAAACCCGGGTATCGACCGGGGGACGGATCTCCAGGGTCACATCTCCGGATCGGATATGAACCCGATTTTTGGCCATGATCTCTCTTGTGCCCCGAAGAATTGCGGGAACTACCGGAACCTGAGAATCGACAGCCAGAACGAATCCGCCCTTTTTAAAGGGACGGATGTCGCCGTCATCACTCCGGGTTCCCTCGGGAAAGATGAGAATGGATGCCCCGTTTCGAACCATTTCGGCTGCCCGGGCAAGGCTTCTGAAGGCCGATTTCCGGTCGGACCGCTCGATGCTGATATAGCCGGCCCGGCGCATGGCATAGCCGAAGATGGGGATGGAGAAGAGTTCGGCCTTGGCCAGCCACCGGAATTGGACCGGCAGATGGGCCAGCATCACCGGAATGTCGTAATGGCTCTGGTGATTGGCCATGATGATCATGGAACGGTCAAGATCCAGATGTTTCTTCCCCCTCACCTCCACCCGGACATGGGAGATCCAGAGGATGCCGGCGGCCCAGATCTGCGCAATCTTATGGACCGCTTTTCCGGTGCTGTCCAGAAAGGAGACCGCAATCGCCATGTTCCCGAAATAGAAGGTGGTCAGAAGAGTCCAGATGATAACGACGCAGGTTCTTCCCATTTAGATACTTATCTCCAGTTTTTCGAGGATCGCGTCCACCGTATCCATGAGCCAACTGCGCTGCTCTTTTGTGGCATATCGGATGCAGGCGCACCGCATTCGGGTTTGAGTCCGCACCAGCAGTTCACAGCTCAACCGGTCCGGCAACACCAGCTCCAGCGCGAAGTAGAAGGGTTTGCACGCCTCGTGTTCGGCCTGGATCGGGGAGAGCAAAATCTCTTGGGTGAGGGGTATCCAGTAGATGCCCTCGATGCTCGATCCCTGTAAGTGCGCGTCCAGATGCTCTTTGAGCCTGTTGAAATCTTCGAATCTGAGTTGATCAATCACATACTGTTTCATAATCTATTCTATGTAGCACAAGAAAGTGGTAATACGCAACAGGTATGTCATTATCCGAACCCTCTTCCCGACATTTTGGCCCGAGACGTATTTTCAAATGGAATAGACGGTAAAAAGATGGTATGGATTGAGAGGAAATATATAAGGCAGGAATTCAGCCGAAAGGCATCGATCCATCGTTTTAGCAAATCCATTTGGGAGAATGTCGATTTCAAAACCCAGAGATCTTGTGCAATCCAAAATCGAGTCCATTGAAACCCTGATCGAAAGCAACCGGAAAACGATTTCAAGGGATTTGACCAGCGGGATCATCATCTCCGTCATTCTGGTTTCGATGATCGTGATATCGACAACCTATATGGCCATCTCCATCAATCTCGATCGAAATTTCCGGTCAAAACTCGACGACTATGCCGAAACCCTGGCCAACAACCTGGAGCTGCCGCTCTGGAACATGAATGACAAATCCCTGGAGAAGATCGGCCTTACCGCAACAGAGGACGAGTTCGTGGGGAAGCTCGTGGTAAAGGATGATCTGGGATCGGTCATCTTCCATTATTTGGCGGAAAAGGGCCGCCAACTGCTGGAGAAGCGAATCGAAATTCACCATGATGGCCGTACCATCGGGATTCTGGAAATCGGCCTCTCCGACAACATCTACAACAAGAGCCGGCGCAACGTCCTCCTCTCCTCGATCATCACGGTCTTTTCAGTGGTTCTGGTACTCTTTCTGATGACAAAGATTCTGGTGCAGCGGTTTCTGCGACGGCCTCTGGATGATCTCATCCGGCAGATCGATTCGGTCGCGGATGAACAGACCCATGAGATTCTGGATGTCCGGCAGTACCGGCAGCGGGAGATCCAGTGGATCATCGTTCGCTTCAACCGGATGATCTCCCGTCTCCAGGAGCGGGAGGAGGCTTTGAAAAACCTCAACCGGAAGCTGACCCAGGAGATAGAGGAGCGCAAAGAGGTGGAGCGGGAGCGGAAGCGTCTGGAGGCGCAGTTTTTTCGGGCCCAGAAAATGGAGTCGCTCGGAACCCTGGCCGGGGGCATAGCGCACGACTTCAACAATCTTCTCATGGTCATCCAGGGCCGCACCTCCCTGATGCAGATCGATACGGATGCAGACCATCGCAATTATGATCATCTCAACAGCATCAAAGAGTATGTGAAGAGGGCTTCGGAATTGACCCGGCAGCTTCTGGGGTTTGCCAGGGGAGGAAAGGTCGAGGTGGTCTCCTCGAACATCGATGAGATTCTGAAGAAGAGCGCGGCCATGTTCGGCAGAACCCACAAGGATATCGAAATCCATTACGATCTCTTTGGAGATGTTCATCCTGTGGAGATAGACCGGGGGCAGATCGATCAGGTGCTGATGAACCTCTTTGTCAATGCATGGCAGGCCATGCCCGAGGGGGGCGATCTCTTCATCGGCACGGAAAACATCCTTCTCTCTCCGGAGGAGGGAACCCTCCATTCGGTTCGGCCCGGAGACTTTGTCCGGATCACGGTGAGGGACACGGGCATCGGCATGGACGAGGCGACCCAGCAGAAGGTCTTCGACCCCTTCTTCACCACAAAGGAGATGGGGATGGGGACAGGTCTGGGGCTGGCTTCGGCCTACGGGATCATCAAGAACCATGAGGGGATCATCAGCGTGACGAGCCGGGTCGGGGAGGGAAGCCGGTTCGATATTCTTCTGCCGGCCTCGAAGAAGAAGATCTCACAGACCCATTTGCCCGCAAAGAAGATCGAGAAGGGAGAGGAGCGGATTCTTTTGATCGATGACGAGAAGATGGTGATCAAGGTGGGAACCAAGATGATGGAGTATCTCGGCTATACGATCCTTTCCGCAACTTCCGGAAAAGAGGCGATCCGGATCTTTGAAGAGCGGCACGCTGAAATCGACATGGTGGTGCTGGACATGATCATGCCGGAGATGGGGGGAAAGGAGATCTTCTACCGGCTGAAGAAGATCGTGCCCGATGTCAAGGTCCTTCTGGCCAGCGGCTACAGCTTGGAGGGGCAGGGGAAAGAGATGATGGCGGCCGGATGCAGCGGCTTTATCCAGAAGCCCTTTGATATGGATGGACTTTCCAATAAGATTCGGGAGATTTTGTCGAAATGAAACCCCATGCGCCGGAAAAAAGAATTCGGGATGCGCTGGATGCCTGTGCGGACTGTGATACCTGCCGCTTTCTGATGGATGAAAGCTGCCCGGTCTTTCCAAAGCTTTATGGGCTCTATGACCGGGAACGGGAGGAGGGCCGTCCGGTTCTTGCAAAGGATCTTCGGGAGCTGGCAGACCGCTGCACCCTCTGCGGGCTCTGTCCCTGTCCCAATATCCGGGAGGATTTGATTCAGGGAAAGACCGCGGTGGTCCGCAAAAGGGGGATGCCCCTTTCGATTCGCCTGCTGGCGGATGTCCAGAGGTTTGGCCGTTGGGGAACCCGGATGTCAGGGCTTTACAACCGCCTCCTTTCACTTCCGCCATTTGCGGGGCTGGCAAAGCGGATCGCGGGGATTCATCCGGATCGGTCCCTGCCGCAGATGCCGGCTCAGAGCTTTTTTGCCTGGGCTCAAAATCAGGGGCTGGATCGAACCATTGAATTGAAAAGCTCAGGCGATTTGAAAAGCTCAGAAAAACCAAAAGCGGCCTATTTTGCCGGCTGCACGGCCGGATATCTCTTCCCGGAGGTGGCCAAGGCCGCTGTCGAGGTGATGCTTCGCAACAACATCACGGTCCATGTTCCGCCCCAGCAGTGCTGCGGCATGCCCACCCTTCTGGAAGGGGATGACACAACCAGCCTCGACCGGGCCGCATTCAACCTCGATAACCTCTTGAAGATGGTCGAATCCGGATTTGACATAGTCTGCTCCTGCCCCACCTGCGGCTTTCTCTTTACGGTGCTGCTTTCGGAAAAGGCGGCCTATTCCCGTGACTATCAGAAATCGATCGGTGCCGGGCCCGATGAGATCCGGGTTCCAGGTACCTCACCCGCGTTTTCCAAAGAGCTTTCAAAGGGCGCGGAATTCATCTCCCTGAGAAAATCCCTGTACCGGAATATCCTCAAAGATGACGGCTTCTTTTCTTCCCTCAATCCATTGGAGCGGATGGAACTCTCCACCCATGTCTCGGATATGGGGTTCTATCTCGACCGTCTCCATGGAAAAGGGCTGTTGAATACCGATTTGGGCCCGATCGAGGGTCGGTATGCCTATTTTGCCCCCTGCCACCAGCGGGAGCAGGGGATCGAAAGCCCCTATCCCAACCTGCTGGGGCTCATTCCGGGGATGTCGGTCCAAAAGGTCGGCGGCTCCCTGGACTGCTGCGGCATGGGCGGAAGCCTGGGATTGAAAAAGGGCTTCCATAGTGAATCCCTCCAGCTCGGAGAAAGGATCGCCCAAAAGATCAGAGGGGCAAACCCGGAAGCCATAATCACCGACTGCCTCAGTTGCCGCCTTCAATTCAACCATCTCCTACCCCTTCCAGTATACCATCCCCTGGAACTCCTCCTGCACTCCTACAATACCTTTTTTTAAGATCCCTTCACCATTTGATTGACTTTCACAACGGGGATTGTTATGAAATATAGGTTATGGAATCTGGCAAAATTGTGGAATACATCGACCGGCAGCGGATCATTTCATCGGTGGTCCTGGAGAACAGAAATCAACGGCTGCGTCTTCTGACAGAGAGCAACCGGGAGGTCAATCTTTCGGCAAACCGTATCCTCTTCACTCCGGCGCAGTCCCTGTCGATCTCGGCCGGAAGAGACGGCGCAGTGGAGCGCCTCCGGGAGCTGGGGGAGAAGCGTCAGGGGTTGTCCGCGGCCGTGGATGTGGAGGAACTATGGGAGGTTCTCCATGACGAGGCCGAGTGGATCGACCTCGATACCATGACCGAGTTCGCGTTTGCCGACGGCCTGGATGACGACCGGCGGTCCGCGGTGATCCGGGCATTTTTTACAAACCGCACCTATTTCAAGTTTCAAAACGACCGCTTCTTCCCCTACACCCCGGAACAGGTGGAGGGGATACAGGCCCAGGAAACCGAGGCCGAACGCAGAAGAATCCTCATCGAATCGGGCGGGGACTGGATCAAATCGGTCATGGAGATGAAGACTCCGCCCGATTCGATCCCGGAGGAGAATGTCCGGATCATCGAGATCCTGAAGTCCCTCTACCTTTTTGAAAAGGAGTGCAGGGATTACGCGCTGGGAAAGGCGATCCTGGAACGGGCCGGCATCGAGCCCGGCGACGCGCTCTTTCAACTGCTGGTCAAGCTCAAACTCTGGGATCAGGACGAAAATATCGACCTGCTACGGTATGAGACCCCGATCCTCTTTCCGGAGCCGGTGATGGAATCGGCCCGGGGCCTGACCCGATCCCCGCCCGATTTCTCGGCAGAAGGGGTCCGCCGGGATCTGACCCATCTCGACCTGATCACCATAGACGGACAGGCCACCCTCGACTATGACGACGCGTTGAGCATCGAAGAAAAGGGCGGTTTCTTCGAGGTCGGGGTACATATCGCGGACGTAGGCCACTTTGTGGCGCGGGACGACTCCCTGGATAAGGAGGCCCTGGTGCGGGCCAGCTCCATCTACATGCCGGATCAGAAGATCCCCATGCTGCCGCCGACCCTGGCCGAAGGGCTCTGCAGTCTCAGAGCCGGAGAGCTGCGGCCGGCCGTCAGCACCCTGATCCGGATCAACTCCAACGCGGATATCCTCGGCTATGAGATCGTCCCCAGCATCATCCGGGTGAAGCATCAGCTCAGCTACTACGATGTCAACACCATTGCAGAGGAGAACCGGGAGATCTCGGCACTCCACGAGATCGCCAAAAACTTCCGGAAAAGGCGGCTGGAGGACGGGGCCGTGCAGATCTGCCTGCCGGAGATCAACCTCTGGCTATCAGATGACGGAGAGGTGATGCTGAACCGGACCAACCGGGAGAGCCCGGGCCGGCTGCTGGTCTCGGAGCTGATGATCATGGCCAACTGGCTCATGGGAACCTTTATCGCGGAACAGGGGCTGCCTGCGGTCTATCGGTCCCAGCCGCCCCCGCGTGAGCGGCTCTACAAGGAGGCCGAGGGTTCCCTCTTTCAGAACTGGATGCAGCGGAAGCACCTGAGCCGCTTTGTGCTGAGCCACTCGCCCGAACCCCATGCGGGGCTTGGGCTCAATGCCTATCTCACGGCCACCTCCCCCATCCGGAAGTATGTGGATCTTCTCACCCAGCGCCAGATAAGGGCCGCGTACGATCTGGAGCGCCCCTATACCTCCGAAGAGGTGGATCGGGCCATCCAGGTGCTGGAGGGGCCCATGATCCAGGTGGCGCGGATTCAGAATCGCCGGAAGCGGTACTGGCTGCTCAAGCATATAGAGGGGAAGATCGGGGAGCGGGAGCAGGCCATCGTGTTGAACCGGCGCCGGAACGACTACCAGATCCTCATCCCGGAGTACCTTGTGGAGAGCACCATCCCGGTATCGGCCGGGGCAAACCTGAAGCCCGAGGATCTGATCCAGATCACCATCCAGCATGTCAACGCGAGAAAGGATGTGCTGACGGTCTTTACGGCCTGAGATAGATAGAGGACTCTGTCCACTTCTTTGTCTCTTTTTAGTGGGATCAGGTTCCGGCCTCGGTTTCCGCCATCAGTTTCCCATAGACCGCAAATGTCCTTTTCCGGGTCTCTGCAAGATCTTCGCTGTTGTCGATGACGATGGTTGCCCGGCGCCGCTTTTCCGAGATGGGCATCTGGGCATCGATCCGGGCCAGGGCCTCTTCTTCGGAATAGCCATCTCTTTTCA
>JAABSZ010000055.1:0-20593 GCA_011390135.1 Desulfobacteraceae bacterium
TAAATTTGAAGATGGCACGTTTGCAGGCCGCATCCCACTATGCAAAGGTGTTATTGCCTTTGGAAAAACCCTCAAAGAATGTGAACAAGAGCTGCAATCCACTCTTGAAGATTGGATTCTGCTCGGATTGAAGATGGGTCATGATATCCCAATGATAAAGAAACAATCAGCAAGTGTAGATTCGGAGTAAAATGCAGCCCCCCATATCCCTTTTAATGAATTTTGACCGGAGAATCGAACATCTCGAGCGCCTGGCACAGACCGGAACCCGCAAAGATGTCGAGGATTTTCTCACCGCACTGGCCAAAAAAGCCGGAGACCGCCTCTTCCAGCGTCAGGCCGCAGATGATCTGCTGGCCGTTACAACCCCCGAAGCCGCACTGCCGGAGGTCTATGCCGAATACCGGCCCGTGGTCAAAGACGGCATCCGGTTTCTCTTCTCTCACCTTTCCGTTTCACGGCTCATCTCGCTCATTGCGGATCAGGCGCAACTGCCCCGGGAGACGCCGATTCCCGAGCGGATCGTCCGGATGGCAGTTCAGGTCCCGACGCTGCACAAACTGGGGCAGATTCTCGCGCGGAACCGGAACATGGACCCGGATTTCCGGAAGTGGCTCATCCGGCTTGAATCGGGCGACAGCCCTTCGGAGATGGCCGAGATCCATTCCCGGATCGAAAATGAGCTGGGTGATGACCTGAAACGGTATTCCGTTGCCATCGGAGATTCGATTCTGGCCGAAGCGAGCGTGGGGCTGGTGGTTCCCTTCACCTGGCTGATGCCGGGGACAAGTGCATCCCGGAAAGGGGTTTTCAAGATGCTCAAGCCGGGAGTGATGGACCGGCTCACCGAGGAGCTGGAGATCCTGAAGTCTCTGGGCCATTACTACGAAGAGCGGCGGGATCAGTACGGTCTGGAAAAACTCCGCTTTGCAGAGGTCTTTGACGAGATCGCGGGATCACTCATAGAGGAGATCGACCTCTTCGGGGAACAGTCTAAACTGAAGCAGGCCAAGAGCTTCTACCGCTTGGATACAGATACCGAGATCCCGTCAGTACTCCCCTTCTCCAAAAAAGGGATCACTGCGATGGACTTCATCACCGGAGATAAGGTGACAGATGCCAAAATGAGCCTCTCGGACAGGCGCAAATCCGCGGGCATGCTCTTCAATGCCCTGATCTGGAAGCCCCTCTTCTCCTCGTCCGAGACCGCCTGCTTCCACGGAGACCCCCATGCCGGCAACCTCTTTGCCGCGGTTCATTCCTCCATGAACAAGTCGATCAAAGGCGT
Organism: Desulfobacteraceae bacterium; assembly: GCA_011390135.1. Taxonomy (GTDB): domain Bacteria; phylum Desulfobacterota; class Desulfobacteria; order Desulfobacterales; family JAABSP01; genus JAABSP01. Next base: position 1,289 of record JAABSZ010000055.1, read on the forward strand.
GAGCCTCGGACTTCTGGACTGGTCACTTGCCGGAACCCTGAGCCGGGCCGACCGTTCCCGGATCGTGCTGCTGATGCTCGGCACTGCCTCTGGGAATCGGGCGCTCATCTGCGATGCGGTTCGGGCACTCTCTCCCGGTGAGGAGGAGATCCTCGAACTTCCGGAGCTGGTGGCACAGCGCATGGCGAGCGAGGATTATCAGTGGGCCGGCAATGCCAAGCGAACCTTTTTGATCATCGACGGCCTCTCTCTCAATGGCCTGCACTTCTCCAAGGATCTGCTCCTTTTCCGAAAAGCCTTCTTTACGCTGGACGGCGTGATCGGAGAGCTGGACCCGGATTTCGACATGGATGACTTCATGATGCGGAAGATGGGAGAGCTGATTGCCGGAGAGATCCCCCGGCGCTGGATCTCCCTGATGCTGCGGATTCCGGACAGAGCAGAACATTATAGGAGCCTGATCTCCAACGGCGATCTGACGGGGCTGGCCTTTCACCTGGCCTATCAGGTGATGGGGGAAGGATTTCGCCGGGGAACCGATGCCGCGGGCCGGATCATCGAAGGGCCCGTGCGCCTCTTTTTCCGGCCGTTTATGCTGACACAGGAATAAGCGCAGAGATTGAAGTAAGAGCGGAGAAAAAGCGTTTGGGATGGGGTTGCGCTACCAGCGGCTACCATCGGGACGCAGCCTTCTCCATACATTCCGGGCATAGCCCCATGAACTCGAGCCGATGGCCGATCACCTTGTACCGGGTTGAGCCGTCGAGCCGGCCCTCGATATCCTCCAGAGAGGGCATGGGCGCATCATCGAGCCGGTCGCAGTTGATGCACCGGATATGGTAGTGCTTTGCCGGGTTTCCGTCGAAGCGCTTCAGGCTTCCGCTCAGTTCGATCTTCTGGATCTCCCCCAGCTCCGACAGGATATCGAGATTCCGATAGACGGTTCCAAGGCTGATTCTGGGCATCTTCTGACGCACTATCTCATAGACCTCGTCCGCGCACGGATGGGTCTTCTTCTCTTGCAGCGTTTCCAGGATGATCCGCCGCTGACAGGTCATCCGCAGGTTTCTTTCCTTTAACAAACTGTTCACCTTAAATATTTTTTGAGCAGCGCCCGAGGGGCGGCGGACTTTTTTATCCGCCGCCCGGGGTCCTATCGCTTGTCGATCGGCTCCCACGCACACTCCTCCGGGCCGCAGTAGTCGCCCACATATTCCGACTTGGGCCGGTAGAGCATCGGTTTGGGCGCAGCCTCTGCAAACTTCTCCTCGACCACATGCGCGACCCACCCGGAGATCCGGGAGACCGCAAAGACCGGGGTGAAGAGATCCATTGGAATGCCCATTGCATTGTAAACCGTGGCGCTGTAGAAATCGACGTTGGGGAAGATCTCGATCCCCTTTTTCTCCTTGAAAGCCGCCTTGGTCTTCTCCTCCAGTTCGGCTGACATCTCATACCATTTGGATTCGCCGGTCAGCTCCCCCAGCTTCTTTGACATGGGCGCGAGGATTCTGGCCCTCGGATCGCCGTTTTTGTAGACCGCATGCCCCAGCCCCATAATCTTTCCGCCGGCATCGAGCTGCTCTTTGATGTAGCTGTCGATCTTATCCTTGTCGCCGATCTCCTTGAGCATCTTCATCACCCGGGTGTTGGCCCCGCCGTGAAGGGGCCCGGAAAGGGAGCCCACGGCCGCGGCCACGGCCGCGTAGAGATGGGCCTGGGTGGAGGAGACCTTCCGGGCCCCAAAGGTGGAGGCGTTGAAGGAATGCTCCGCATGGAGGGTCAGGCAGATATCCATGAAGCGTCCCACCTGATCTTCGGGAGGCTTTCCGGAAAGCATATAGAGAAAATTGGCCGCATGCCCCAGTTCGTCCGATGGCGGTACGACCATATCACCTTTTCGAATCCGGTCCCAGGCCGCCACCACCGTTGCAAACTTCGCGATGAGGCGGATGCCCATCCGGACCGACGCCTCCTTGGAGGTATCTTCGATGTCCGGATCGAACGCGGCCAGAAAGGCCACGGACGACTGGAGTACATCCATAGGCAGCGCATCCTTGGGGAAAAGACGCAGGGCCGCAAGCAGCTCTTCCGGAATCGCGCGTTCCTTTACAAGACGGGCCTTGAAATCCTTCAGCTCGGCCTCGGAGGGAAGCTTTTCGTTGAGCAGCAGATGGGCCACCTCTTCAAAGGTGGCCTCCTCTGCAAGATCTTCGATCAGATATCCCCGGTAGATCAGCTTGGTTGCCTCGCTCTGAACATCGCTGATCCTGGTGCTGGCGATCACCATGCCCCGCAGGCCCGTATTCTTGAAATCTGGGGTTTGACATTCCTCAACCATGGGCACATCTCCTCCCGTGAGACTTTCGTTTAAATGTCGATCCACATGTCGGCTTCGTTTCCGCAATGGGTGCAGACGCCGGTTCCTTTCACCTTGGGGGCAGATTCGTTGGCCTTCTCCTGAACGGCTGGGGCCTCTTTGGGGGCCTTCTCTGCCGCCTCGACATCCTCCAACGAACAGGTGACGGTCATCTCCCCTTCGCTTCCGCAATTTTCACACTGGCAAACCGTTTTCTTCTCCACTGTCTGGCTCATTTTTGATTCTCCCATTAAATGATATAGGATGGTAAGATCTGCTGCCTTCGCTGCCTGCACCGCAACATAAAAAAAATTTAAAGACCGCGGAGAGACAGGAACTTTTCTCTCTTTGTTATTTATATCCAAAAAGACCAGATTTTTCAATAGCAAGTTGGCATCATGGCTCCCTTTGGAAATAAAAGATTGAATTACAATACCCAAACCGATATCTTATAGAGGGTTTATGATTCAGGGAGATCGGTCTGTAGGAGGTAAAATGTCCGATGCATATATGAGAATCACCGGCGTGCATGATTGCCCCCTCTACCGGGTGGGAGACGAGATCTACCGTTCCGGAAAGGGGCTGCTGAGTCCGCAGCATAAGCCCATCTGCCTGATTCTGGCCAGTGACATCATGGAGATGATCATGCGCTACGGAGAGGTGGAAAGGGGACGGAAATACGCGTTCGACTGCAGCGGATGCACCGGATCTGTGCATCTGGAGTACCGGCAGATGCGGCCCGCGGCAAAAGGGAAGAAACGGATCGGACAGGATGCCACCGCTATCGTGGCCATGTTGAGCCAGTTCCCGCTTTTCGAGTCTCTGGACGAGGAGAGCATCATCGAGCTGGTCTCCTTTTTGAAGCTGAAACGCTTTGAAAGGGGGGAGGCGATCATCAAGAAAGGGGAATCCGGAGAGAATCTCTTCATCATCGTCTCCGGCAGAGTCGAGGTGGTGGGCGAAGGGGACATGACCATGGCCTACCTCGGCAAGGGGGAGATCTTCGGGGAGATGAGCCTTCTGAGCGGTGATGCGGTGGGCGCGACGATCCGGGTGGTGGAGCCGGCAAGGGTTCTCTACCTTAACGGAGACGACTTCCGCCGGGTGCTCGCCTCTCTTCCGTCGCTGCAGATGTATCTGGCCTGTCTGCTGGCACGACGGCTTGCTCAGACCAACATGATGGTCTTCGAGGAGTTCTCCTCGGGGATGATCGGCAAGCTTTCGGAGATGCCGCCCTCGGGTCTTTTTCAGATGTTCAACCTCAACCAGAAGACCGGTGTGCTGCAGTTGGAGCTGGATGGCGGAAATGGCGTGGTGGTCTTCAGAGACGGGGAGGTCATCCGAGCAGCTTACAATCAGAAAAAGGATCGGGAGGCTTTTTTTGCACTTATTCAAGAGCGTGAGGGAAGGTTCAAATTCATGCCGGGGCTGCCGCTCTCCGAGGATATGGATGCTCCCATTCTCGGAGACTTTATCAAGCTGCTCATGGAGGGGGTCCGCCGGATCGATGAGAGTGCATGCCGATGAGAAATAAGAAACCGTTGAGCCGGAACCGAAGCCGAAACCGGGGCTGGTATCAGAGCTGGTATCAGAGTCGGAATAGGAGAAGGTTAGAGCGGAAGGAGGAGAGATGAGGGTTTATCGCTGGATATTATTGTCAATGATCCTGCCGTTGTTCACGGGGTGTATTCAACTGGCGGCCTATTACGACATGGATACGGATCTGATCGAGACGAGCTATGAGGCCGCGGATGCGCTGGTGGCCCGGCTCAACCCCCCCTTTATTCTGGATCGGACCATTCTGGTGGCCGGATTTGCCGACATCGATGAGATGGAACAGACCTCCACCTTCGGCAGGACCGTGGGGGAGTATATCGGCTCCCGGCTGAGCCAGCGGGGGTTTCAGGTGGCGGAGCTGAAGCTCTACGAGCCGGTCTTCATCTCGGTCGAGGAGGGCATCTTCATCCTTAAGAACGCGGTGAAGGAGATCAGCCTGGACAAAAACGCGCAGGCCCTGGTGGTGGGGACCTACTCGGTGGCCGATGACCTCATCTATCTGTCGGCCCGGGTGGTCAATCCAATCAACGGCATGGTACTGGCCGCACACGCGTTCAAAGTGCCGCTGGGGGAGAACAACCTGCGGATGATCAAGACCGGAAAGATTCTCCCGGCCCCGGTTCCCCGCCGGTTTCCGCCGGGGCCCATCGAACGGGAGGGCAAGGATTAGCTTCTCAGGACGATCCCTGACGGCAGGGATTCGCCAAAGATGGCGCTCTCCTCCTGACGGGCCAGGGGGATCACCTTTTCGATGACGCGAATCTCCTCTTCCGGATATCCCTGTTCCCGCATCCAATCCGCGACCTGGGCGGCAAATTCCGGTGAGAGATCCCGGATGCGGTCTCCGGTCTTTCGGGCCATCTGTGCGATACCGCTTCCCAGGGATTTGGCTGCCGGACCCGCGATCTCCGGCCCGATTTCCATCAGCCCCTCTATCCATTTTTCGGCCTCGGCCGGCGGTACAACCCGATCCACAGGGCCGTAGAGCAGCTCTCTTGCGCCGAACCGGGAGAGGGACCAGAAGTGCTGGGGTTTTGATTTCTTCGAGATCTCCGAAAGGAGTTCCTTCCCCAGCTTGATCTTGTCCTTAGTCAGCAGCAGCTCCATGTTGGCCGCGGCCATCCAGATCTCCAGCCGCTCCTGAGGGGGAACCTTTTTGGTCTTCTGCCCCTTTTTGGGCAGCAGTACCGGGGTCAGATCCTGGATGATCTGGCGCTGCTGACCCGGCGCCAATCCGCCGGCGGCCCTCCGCCAGAGAATCCACCACTCGGAGCGCACCTGGGGATTTCCGGAATGAACCGGCCCGTTCCGGTAGATCCGCCATAGCCGCTTCATCCGGTGTTCGTCAAACCCCTCACCAAATCCGGGCCGCAGACAGAAGCCGGTGAGATTGAGCCATCGGCTCTCGCTGATCGGGGTCGTTCCCCGCTTTTCAATCTGTTTGAGCAGCTCATCGGAGATCCGTCGGATCAATCCCAATGGCCATCGCTCCTTGGGGCGCTCCACAATGGCCGTGATCTCCTTGACCAGCCCCTGGAGCCGCTTTTCATGCCCCGGGTCCGCAAAGGCCTCCCGCACGAGACTGCAGGCCGCCTCCACCAGGGATTCGTCAAAGGTGTCCTCCTCCATCACGCCGGTGTCGGTCTGGCTGGCCGTATCCCGGATCTGGAACTGCAGCCGCCACCGGTGATCCGTCACCGCGGACCGGCACCAGAGGGCAAGGGTTCCCACTTCGGTGTAGTCGGCCTCCACATGCACCGGAATGCTCGTCTCCGCGCCCTTTTTACCGAACTGCACCACGGTCTGCAGGGGCGGCAGCGGGGTGAGGGTCTCGTCGATCTCGATGATGTCGCCGCACCGGTCACCGGAGCGGAAGCTGGAGCTGAACATGTCAAAGACCACGGGCCGGTTCGCGATGACCTCGAACTTCTTGTCGGTCAGCTCGATATGGGAGCCCTCGTCCAGGCCCCGCTCCACCAGGCAGATGGCCACTTTTTCGGCCTTCCCGGCCTCGACTTCGGCCTCCGCGCCCATGTAGTAAGCTCTCGGGCTTCCGCTGCCCACCCGGACCCCCTGCCCCATCTTGACAAGCCCATAATAGGCCGCGCCCAAAGCCACAGAGAGATCCGGCTCCCGGTTTTCCAGCACCCGGGGAAGCGCGGTGTCGGACTGTCCGAACCAGTGGCGCACGGCCCCGCGAATCCGCTCCTGAATCACCGGGGACTTGAGGGAGCCGCCATTGAAGAGGATCAGATCCGGCTCTGGCCGTTCTCTGCCGAGCAGCGCGGCCACATCCTTCTGATGCCGATTGAGAAACCAGCCGAGATGGCGGGTGATGGCCGGCTCCGGCTCGTAGGGGAGGCCAAACTCTGTAATGCCTTTGCGGATGTCGGCCTTTTTGGGGGTATCAGGATCTGCCAAGGGGAAAAACCCATCGATCACCGTCTTCTCCACCGTCTCCCGGTCCAGGGTCGCGGAGAGGGTATCTGCAATCAGCTTTTTCCCCTTGCCCATGAGGGTGATCTTCCGGCTGTCGGCTTTGCCGTCTAAAATCACCTCTTTGGCCTCCCGGCACTGGTGGGTCAATGCCTTCCATCGGTCCGTGCTCAAAGAGGATTTCTTGTTTGAAAAGGCGCCTTCCACCAGCCGGGCCAGAGCGAGGTCGATATTATCTCCCCCCAGCAGCAGATGATCTCCCACCGCGATCCGCTCGAAACGCGGGCTTCCTTCGGCCTCCTGCAGGGTGATGAGGGTGAAGTCGGTTGTGCCGCCGCCCACATCGCAGACCAGGATCAGCTCATTGGGAGCCACATGCTGATCCCAGCTCTTTTCATGGCGAATCAGCCAGTTGTAGAACGCGGCCAGAGGCTCCTCCAGCAGAGTGACATTTGAAAGCCCCGCGTGTGTGGCCGCCTCCATTGTCAGATCCCGGGCCACCTCGTCAAAGGAGGCCGGCACCGTGATGATAACCACCTGATTTTCCAGGTAGAGATCGGCATTGTCCCCGCAGGCATGGTTCCAGGAGCGGCGGATATGGCGGAGATATGCGGCAGTGGCCGATACCGGCGAGATTTTGGAAACCTCCTCCCCCGCGCCCCATGGCAGGATCTTCGCCTTCCGGTCGGCCTTGGCATGACAGAGCCAGCTCTTGGCAGACGAGACCAGCCGGGCCGGCACCGATGATCCATGATCCCGGGCAAAAGCCCCGACAAAGGTATCATCCTCCCGATCCCAGGGAATGGAGACCGCATCCTTGGAAAGATCGTAATCCCCCGGAATGTAGAGAAAAGAGGGAAGCACGGGCCTCGCGGCAAATTCGCCCGCAGCCGTCATCTGCGGAACTTGAAAGAGGCGGATCTCCTTGGTCTGTTCCGATTCGAGATCCGCGTAGGAGACCGCGGAATTGGTTGTTCCGAGATCGATGCCGATGATGTAACGCTTATCCAAGAACTTCAAAATTTATCTTCTCTCCTCATCCTCATCCTCATCTTCATCTTGGCCTTCCTCTTCGTCCTCTTCATCCTCTTCCCACTCTTCCTCTTCTTCTTCCTCCAAAACCTGCTCCCTGACATTGAATTCCAGCTTCCAGCGCTGGGTGTTCTCCTCTCTGGAGACGCACCAGAGTTCCAGGGTTCCGATCTCCGTCACCTTCACCTCCAGATAGACCGGAAGAGCGGTTCCCGGCTCGCCGTCAAGGGTGGTCTCGATGGTGGTGATCTCCTCCACATCATCCTCCCAGTCGTCCACCACCATCCCGGGGGTGTCGTCGAGGCGGACCGTGGAGCCCAGAAAATCGAACTTTACCTTCTCCCCCACGACAAGCACGAACTCCTGATCCTGCAGCACAACCTGAGTTCCCTCCTCCATGCCAAAAGGCGCGACACAGAGGGCCTTGATCGGCGCGGGCATTCCCGGCACCGCCGGCAGAGATGCGGCGACACCGATATAATATGTCCGGTTGAGGCCGCCCCGGATGCGGATGCCCTGCCCTCTTCGGGCAAATCCGTAGTATGCGGCGCCCCGGGCCACGGTGAGGTCGAAATCCTCGTTTTCGATCTCCCGGACCCCCTGGCCGCTCTCGGGCTCGATCCAGGAGGAGAGGACATTCACCACCTGCTCCCGGACCAGCTCCGACTTTGTCGCGCCGCCGTTGAAGAGGATGGCCGAGGGAACGATCCGCTCCCCCTCCCGCTGCTGCCGGTTCAAAAACCTGGCCAGGTGATGGGTGATGGCCGGGTCAGATTCATAGGAGAGCCCCACCTCCTTGATGCCGGTCTTCTGTCCCGAAGGACGGGCATCCAGGTCGCACTGGGGAAAGAAGCCGTAGAGAACGATCTCCTCCACCTCTTTCCGGGTCAGCTTCTTCTTGATGGTCCCGCCGATGAGGCCGCTGCCCCGGCCCAGAATCGTCACGGAATAATCCTCCCGCTCCGGGTCCGAAAGGAGGGCCTCCTTGGCCTTGCGGCAGGCGTGCCACAGCCCCCGCATCTGCCAGGCATCGAGCTTCTTTCCCTTGGAGATCCGCTTGGAGACGGTATAGGCCAGCGCCAGATCCATGTTGTCGCCGCCCACCAGCAGATGATCACCCACCGCGATCCGCTCCAGCACCAGTTCCCCCTCCTCTTCGGAGACGCTGATGAGGCTGAAGTCGGATGTCCCGCCCCCAACGTCGAAGACGAGGACCAGATCCCCTTTTCCCACCTGCTCCCGCCAATCTTCGCCGGCCGACTCGATCCAGGCGTAGAATGCGGCCTGTGGCTCTTCAAGAAGGGTGATGTTGGCAAGACCGGCCATCTCCGCGGCCTTGACCGTCAGCTCCCGGGCCACCGCATCAAAAGAGGCCGGAACCGTCAGCAGAACATCCTGGTTCTCCATCCTGAGATCCTCATCCTCGGCCGCCATCTCATGGTTCCAGGCATCCCGCAAGTGGCGGAGGATAATGGATGCAGCCTCCACAGGAGAGCGTTTTGCCGATTCATCGGGGCCTTCCCAGGGAAGGATCGGCCGGTTCCGGTCCACCAGCGGATGGCAGAGCCAGGATTTGGAAGAGGCGATCAGATGATGGGGGAGTTCCGCGCCCCGCTCCCGGGCATATTCGCCCACGGCAAGGTCGTTCTCCTCATCCCACGGGAGAACCAGGCCTCCCTCGGCCACATCATATGCCCCCGGAACCAGGATGAAGGAGGGAAGCGCATCCCGCTTCTCCACGGTCCCCGCATCGATCAACTGGGGAATCCGAAAGACCCGGATCTCGGGCCGCTGCCCTTTGGGGACTTCCGTGGGCGCATATGCGACTACGCTGTTCGTGGTTCCGAGATCGATGCCGATGGTGTAGACAGGATCGGCCAAAATGTCACCTCCTTATTCGATGAAAAGCGATTTCTCTATCCGGTTACGGCCAATTACGGTCGTTTACGGCCGGTTAAGGTCTATTACGGCCGGTTACGGCCAATTACGGTCGGTTACGGGAAAGACAAAAGGGATTGAATGCAATCAGGAGATCTCCACCTCGGCCGGCGCGATGATCTTGGCATCCCGGGTGGGGGAGAGGGTCGGCAGATCGAGCCGTTTGGCTCTCCATCCCCGATGGCGCACAAGGCCGGTAAAGGGCGGATCTCCCATCACATTTCCGGTCAGCTTGATCGCGGCAGGGTCGAAATCCGGGGGAACCGTGATCCCCTCCTCTTCGGCCTCTCCCACCACGGCCTCGGTGACGATATATTTGTCCAGGGTCTTTTTGCAGTTCTCATGGATATTGCGCACCGCGGCACCGACCTGCTCATCCTCGTACTCCTCCAGATCCTCTGCAAAGAAATCGAGCAGCCGCCCCTCCCGCTGAAGCGCGGAGATGATGTGGAGAAAGAGGCGCTGATCATTCTCCTGCCGGACTTTGGGATCTTCGGCCGGGGTTGTTTTCTGGGCTTTCTTCTTCTTAAGCTTTCCCCTGGCCGGCGCCAGAGTATCCAATCCCTCTTTCCGGGCCATCCGTCCAAAGGAGAGACGCATGAAAAACCACAACAGGAGGCCGAATATCATGAAGACCGCAGCCGAAATCGGCACGAACCAGAGCCGCAGGACATCCATTATCATCGCGATCTGATGGACGAACTCCTTCAGCTCCGATACCCGGGCATAGGACTGGGAAAGATTGACCACGCGGATGGAGGTCTCCTGAAGCAGATACAGAAACCCGAGATTGATCAGGATGCAGAGAAGCCCCAGCACAAAAATGATCCAGAAAAGCGCCCGGCGGGAACACTCCTTGACGATATTCATCTCCCTTATGTCTCCTTCTTCGCTTGCGGTTTTCAAACGGACGATCCACAGATGCAGAACAGATAGAGATCAGATACGGAACAGAGATATCGATTACGGGTATCGAAATGTTCTGCCCCGACATTCTGCTCTGGATTAAATAATATACGCCTTACAGGTGTCAAGTGGATTTGCCGCACTGTCTTGTGATTATGCAGGTTCAACTTTACCTTGTTGTCGGCAAAATGTTATGATAAGCATCATGTATCGGATGACAACCCGATGCAGCCAAAAACGGCTTTTCGGTTAAGATTATCATTTTATCAATACCAAATTTCAACAGATGACCGTATATCGCTATCGATTCGATTTTGAAGTGGGCAATCTTGTCAAGAGCCCGTGCAGAGAGTGCCATCGGCGGGAGGAGTTTCCCGGCTGCATGGAGGAGTGCCGGATCATCGATCAAATTCAATCGATTCTAGCTGAGACCCGATCCTGCAGCCGATGAGCAGACTTAAAACCTTTCAGACACTATTTATATGTCTTCCGATTATGTGATCGAACCGATCGAGGAGAGCGACTCGAAAAATGAGTGGATCATCCGGTTTACAGGGCAGATGGGATTTGCCGGGGCCGGCCCCCTGATCCGGGAGATCGGCGACCGGATCAGGGAGGAGAAACCCGAACGGGTGACGGCCGACCTCGAAGGGGTCCGCTACTTCGACGACTACGGCGCGCTGGTACTATACGAACTCGGAAAGGTCGTGGACCAAACCGAAGGATCATGGTCCGTGAGGGGCGCGGATGAAGAGATCCAGGGATTTCTTTCCGGTGCAGATTTCACCCAGGACAACACCTGCACATTCGCCCGGAAAAAGCGTTCCACCAACATGTTCATCCGGATCGGGGACGCGACCCTGAAGGAACTGAAAAACCTCCGGTTCATGGTCTCCTTCATCGGCTCCATCATCCTCTCGCTGCTGTATGTAATCCGCCACCCGAAATCCCTGCGCGTCAGCGACACCATCAACCACATGGAGCGCACCGGGGTGGACGCGCTGCCGGTGGTGGCCATGATCGGCTTTCTGATGGGGCTTATCATGGCCTTCATGTCCTCGATCCAGCTCTCCCAGTTCGGCGCGGAGATCTATGTGGCATCTCTGGTGGCATTTGCCATGGTCTCGGAGCTGGGGCCCATCATGACGGCCGTGGTGGTCTCGGGCCGTTCGGGCTCCGCGTATGCTGCCGAGATCGGTACCATGAAGATATCCGAAGAGGTGGATGCCCTCTACATCATGGGCTTCGACCCGACCATCTTTCTGGCGGTTCCCCGGATTATTGCCGCGATGATCGTGGTTCCCATGCTGACCCTTTTTTCCAATCTCTTTGCCATCGGAGGCGGCTTGCTCGTCGGCGTCTTCATGCTCGATCTTAGCCTCAACACCTACATCGACCAGACCCTATATGCCCTGACCCTGAAGGAGGTGTTCTGGGGGATGTTCAAAAGCTCGGTCTTTGCCGCACTGATCGCGTCCATCGGCTGTCTGCGGGGCTTTCAGGCCCGGGGCGGCGCGTCCGCGGTGGGAACGGCCGCGACCTCGGCAGTGGTGACGAGCATCTTCATGATCGTGCTCTTCGACTCCATCTTTGCCGTCTTTCGGAGCTACTGGTAAGATCGATGGGAGAATCGCCGATCATCGAAGTTGAGGAGCTGGTGGCCCAGTACGGGGAGGATAGGATCCTGGACCGGGTCAGCTTCAATGTCCGCAAGGGGGAGATATTTGTCATCCTCGGCGGCAGCGGATGCGGCAAGAGCACCCTGCTGCGCCACATGGTCGGTCTGGAGCGGGCCCATTCCGGAACGGTCCGGATTCACGGGGATGACATCTCCGATACGGATCGGTTCCATGAAATCCTGAAGCGGATCGGGGTACTCTTTCAGGGATCAGCGCTGCTCGGCTCCATGACGGTGGCCGAAAACGTGGCCCTTCCCATCACCGAATATACGGACCTGCCCCAGGAGGCGGTAGTCGAGATGGTCTCCCGGAAACTGCGGATGGTGGGGCTGGAGTGCTACGGGAACCACCTGCCGGCCGAAATCAGCGGCGGGATGAAGAAGCGGGCCGGCCTTGCCCGGTCCATCGCTCTCAACCCGGAGATCCTTTTTTTAGACGAGCCTTCGGCCGGCCTGGACCCGGTGACGTCGGCCGAGATCGACGAACTCATCTTAATGATCAACCGGACCCTGAACACCACCGTGGTGATCGTCACCCATGAACTGGCCAGCATCTTCGCGGTAGGGGAGCGGGGCATCATGCTGGACAAGAGCGAAAAGGGGATCATCGCAGAGGGGAATCCGAAAACCTTAAAGGATAAGAGCACGGACTCCCGGGTCCGGCGCTTCTTCCATCGGGGCGGAAATGGCATCGAATAAGACCAAACTGGCAGTGGGGATCTTCGTGATCGCGGGCCTGGCCCTCGCGATCCTGGCCATCTTCTGGCTGGGGATGTCCAATTATCTCTCTACCGGCAACAACTATGTGACCTATTTCGACGAATCGGTGCAGGGGCTGAGCCAGGACTCGCCGGTAAAATACCGCGGGGTGGGCATCGGCCAGGTGGGGGGGGTTTCGGTGGCCCCGGACGCAAGGCTGGTCGAGGTCACATTGACCATCGACAAGGAGCATGAACTCCGGCCCGATCTGAACATGGTGGCGCAGCTCAAATCGGTCGGGATCACCGGAATCATGTTCATCGAGCTGGATCAGCGGAAAAAGGGAGAAGGGCTGATCCCGGATCTGAGCTTTGATCCGCCCGATCCGGTCATCCCCACAAAGGCCTCGGATATCCAAATGATCCTGGACGGCGTGGATGAGGTCATCGAAAAGATCCGGGAGCTGGATGCAAAGCGGATCTCCGATGATATCGCCCGCACCGTGGAAAGCTTCAACAAAGCTATCAAAGGGGTTCAGCTCGACAGACTTTCAGAGGAGATCCGGCAGGTCTTTGTCGGGATCAACACCCTGATGGATACGGAAAAGATCGACCGGATCATCGGGGCCGCAGACAATGCGGTCGCCTCCATGAACAGTCTGGCCCGCAATACGGACAGAACCGTCACCGAGGTCCGGAAAGGCGTCAACGAACTGCTGGCCGAGTCGGAACGGATGATCGGGCAGCTCACCATGTCCCAGGTCCACCTGAGCCAGACCCTGCAGAACCTGGAGGCAGCAAGCGACCGGCTCAAGGACTTTGCCGGCACCATCTCGGATCAGCCGTCCCAACTGATCTTCGGAACACCCCCGCCGCCGCGAAGGATCGGGGAGGAAAGGCGATAACCGAAATGAAACAGATGGAAAAGGGAAAGGAGGAACCGAGGCCAATGGGTACAATCTATCGAATACCTGCGGTTGTATTGCTGCTGCTGATCCTTTTTCCAGGCGGCTGCTCCTGGCTGCGGAACCCGCCTGAGAAGATCGCCTATTACGCCCTGGAGTACGACCCGCCAACAGTGGTCGCCTTTCAGATCCTGCCCCAAGTGATCCGGGTGGACCGGTTCAGGGTCTCCCCCCTCTACAACTCCCAGAAGATGATCTACAGGGAAGGGCCATTTGAAAGGGATGCCTATGTCTATCACAAATGGTGGGCCAACCCCGGCGACATGATCGCAGATTACCTGGCCCGGGATCTGCGCGCATCGGAACTCTTCTCCGGGGTCTTTCTCGGGGAACGGACGGCCCCGGCCGGCCACATCCTCGAGGGCTTTGTGGATGCCTTCTACGAACTGGACGAACCCGATATCTGGTACGGCGTGGTGGCCCTCAACATCACCCTGCTGGATGCAACGGAGCCGGACATCACCCGGCGGATTCTGCTCCAGAAGAAGTATTCCACACGGGAGATCTGTGATGAGAAGACGCCCGTCGCGCTGGCTCAGGCCATGAGCAGCGCGATGTACCGGATCTCGGCCGCGATCATAACCGATATCTACCATGTTCTGCAACAGCCCCCGGCAGAAGAGCGCTGATCCCCCGTGAACCGGTTTGCCTACGGAACAACGGGTCTGGCCATCAAGACCCTTTCCATGCTGCTCAATGCCCGGGTTCGGCTCCACGACGAGAAGAACATCCCCGAACAGGGCTCCATCATCTTTGTGATCAACCACTTCACAAGGGTGGAGACCCTGCTGCTCCCCTACCATCTCCACCAGTTGACCCGCACCCCGGTCTGGTCTCTGGGAGACTACTCCCTGTTCAAGGGGGCTATGGGCAATATTCTCGACAAGGTGGGGGTAGTCTCCACCCGGGACCCGGACCGGGATCTTATGATCGTCAAATCCCTGCTGACCGGGGAGGCGGCCTGGATCATCTTTCCTGAAGGGCTGATGGTCAAGAACAAGAAGATCGTGGAGAAGGGCCGCCTCATGCTCTCCTATGCCGGCGTCAAACGGCCTCCCCACACGGGCGCGGCCACCATCGGCCTGAGAACCGAGTTCTACAGGCAGCGCCTTGCCGCAGTGGCAAAGACCATGCCCCAGGAGGCAGAACGGCTGATGAAGGGCTTCGGGATCGAATCCCTCGATTCTGTCATCACCGGAAATACTGCCATCGTGCCGGTCAATATCACCTACTATCCCATCCGGGGCAAGGAGAACCTGCTGACAGATATCGCTGCCCTGCTGATGGAGGATCTCAAGGGCCGCGCGCTGGAGGAGATGCTGGTAGAGGGAACCCTTCTCTTCACGGGCGCGGATGTCGATATCCGCTTCGGCCCGCCGATTCATGTGCGGAAGCATCTGAAAAAGGGCAGCATCGAGCGGGATATCCACTCCTCCCGCGCCTTCGGCTTTGATGATCCCATCCCCTCCAAACGGACCCTGCGCAAGGTCACAGTGGAGATCATGGAGCAGTATATGCGGGAGATCTACAGGATGACCACGGTCAACCATGACCATCTCTTTGCATCGGTGCTCAAGTTCATGCCGAAATGGAGCTTCGACCCTTATGACCTGCGCCGTCGGGTCTATATGGTGGCGGCACAGGAACTGGAGAGCCTCGACATCTTTCTCCACAACAGCCTCAGAGATGATCAGCTCCATCTGCTGACGGACGACCGCTTCCGGAAATTTTCGGAATTCATTGAACTGGCCATGGAAAAAAAGATCGTGATCCCCCAAAAAAACCGGCTGATCAAGGACAAGACCCGCTTCACCTCGCCGCTGGATCTGCATCAGGTGAGAATCGACAACCCCATCTCGGTCATCGCAAACGAGATCGAACCCCTGCCGGGGCTGCAGCGGCTGACAAAGAAGATGGCCCGAACCCCCACCTTCTGGATGCGCCGGAAACTGGCCAACCATTTTTTCCGAAAGGCCGTGGCTCAGTTTGAAGCAGACTTCCGGAAGAGCCGGGGAGACAGCGCCTCCCAGGATGATCCCAATACGGGCCGCCCCTTTCTGATCCCGGGAAGCCGCTTCAAAAAGACGGGCGTTCTGCTGATCCATGGATATATGGCCGCGCCCCTGGAGGTGGCAAGCCTTGCCATCCACCTTTCCCGAAACGGGCTGACGGTCTATGGGGCCCGGCTGCCGGGACATGGAACCTCGCCCGGGGATCTGGCCACCAGAAGCTACGAAGACTGGATCAGAGCGGTTGAAGAGGGATATGCCGCGATCCAAAACCTCTGCGACCGGGTGATCATCGGCGGCTTTTCCACCGGCGGGATGATCAGCCTCAATCTGGCCTCCCGGATTCACGATATCGCGGGTGTATTTGCCATCTCTCCACCGCTGCGGCTGCAGGATATCTCCGACCGATACAGCCAGCCGTCCGAGTTCTGGGGGTGGATCAAGGAGATCTTTCAGAAGGAGAACACCAAAGAGGAGTTTCTGGATCATGCCCCTGAAAATCCCGAGATCAGCTACTCCAGAAATCCGGTATCGGGAATGCGGGCAGTGGAAGACTTTATGGAGGATCTGGAGCCCCGGCTGGAAAAGATCCGGGTTCCGGTCATGATCATTCATTCCCGGAATGATCCCATTGCAAATCCCAAGGGATCGAAAAAGATCTTCGAACGGATCAGAGCACCCGAGAAACGGCTGGTGCTGTTTGACTTCAATCGCCATTGCATTATATTGGGCGATGGTTCCGAAAGGGTTCACAGAACCATTGCCGGTTTTATCGAAGAGTTGAAAGGAGAAGTGTAGAATGGAAGATGTGTATCAGCAGCTCGCAAAACACCTGGACAACCTGCCTGCGGGCTTTCCCGCCACCGAATCAGGGGTGGAGCTGAGAATATTGAAGAGGATGTTCACGGCCCAAGAGGCCGAAGTTGCCCTAGGTCTCACCATGTTTCCCGAACCGGCCCCGGCCATTGCAGAGCGGCTGGAGAAAGATCCGGATGAGATCGCGCAGATGCTTTCAAAGATGTCGAAAAAGGGGCTGATCTTCAGGATGCAGAAGAACGGAAACACCCTTTTCATGGCCGCACAGTTCGTCATCGGCATCTGGGAGTATCATGTCAACGACCTGGATGAGGAGCTGATCAGAGACTTCAACGAATATGTCCCGCATCTCATGAAGAAGACCTGGGAAGAGCAGAAGACCAAGCAGCTCCGGGTCATTCCGGTCTCCCAGAGCATCGATGCCCCCATGCATGTCATGCCCTATGATGCGGCCGAAGAGATTATCAAAAAGCAGTCCAGGATCGTGGTGGCCCCCTGCATCTGCCGCAAGGAGCACTCCATGGTGGGCAAGGGGTGCGGAAAGCCTATGGAGACCTGCCTGGTCTTTGGCGGCGGCGCATATTTCTATGAGGAGAACGGTTTGGGCAGGTCCATCGATTCGGATGAAGCATTGAAAATTTTGGAGCAGGGGATCGAAGCGGGTCTGGTACTCCAGCCGGGCAATTCCAAGAAACCCATGAACATCTGCATGTGCTGCGGGGACTGCTGTCAGATTCTGAAGAACCTCAACACATTGGAGGCCCCGGCCCACGCGATCGCATCCAACTATATCGCGGTGGTGGATGAAGAGACCTGCACCGGATGCAGTGCATGTGAGGAACTCTGCCAGATGGGGGCCATCGAGATGGGCGATACCGCGCAGGTGCTATCTCACCGATGCATCGGCTGCGGCCTCTGTGTCACCGGGTGCGAGTTCGACGCCATCCGGGTGATTCAGAAAGCAGAGGAGATTGTTCCGCCGTCCAACACCGTGGAAACCTATATGAACATGGCCCGGGAAAGAGGGCTCTTTTAACGGCCCGGATGCAGCAGGGCTGAAGGCTTTGGAAAGGAAACGTCTGTGAGGAGTCGATTTTCAATCATCAAAGATCTCTTCTTTGCCATCCTGGCCTTTCTGTCGGCCGGGATCATTCTGGTGGTGATCCTGACGGCCGCTTCCACCTATTTCTTTCCCACCACGGTTCAGATGGTGGAGAGCTACTATGCGGGAGACGGGATTGCATCCGTGGGAGATACAGCGACCTCACCGGAGACCGTAGATTCCGGAACCGGCCAGATCGAAATTCCCCAGCCGGGAGTCGAACCCGAGGCCATTTTGAATGAACCCGGAACAGAAACGGCTGACGGACCGGGGCAGGATATTGCGGCCGGTAATGCAGCTCCGGGTGAAGAGGGGACTCAAACCGCTTCGGGTTCAGAATCGTCTGAGAAAGTAGAAGAAGAATCGGCCGAAGTTCCCGACGATGTTGTCGCGGAAGCCCGTCCCGAACTCTCCAGAGCCACGGCAGAAGAGCTGGAAACCGTTCTGGAGCGGGGGGAGATTCTGCCGCTGGGGGATGGCCGTGTCGCCTACCGGGTGCAGTCAGGTGATACCTTCTCCCAGATCTGTAAAAAGGTTCTGGGAACCGGAAATCCGGAGATCTGGCGACAGGCTGCAAGGGAAATGAACATAGACTACCGGCGGATCCAGCCCGGCAGTGTGCTCATCTTCAGCCCTGAAATCATCGAAGCGGCAAAACCCTATGTGGAGGCAGCCGAGGGAGGGGAATAGAGAATATGGATACTGTTGAAGGTGTCATTCAATTCGATCTTCGCTTCAGGCCGGGGCCGCCCATGCCCGGAGATCTGCTTTCGGAGATCATCCCGTGGCGAAGGATTCTCTGGCTTCTAAAGCTCATCGGGCAGGACCCGAACCGTTACGACGGCTACGGATACGGCAACATCAGCATCCTGCAGCCTTCTGCTGAATCCCCGGACCGTTTCATCATCAGCGGCTCCCAGACCGGAGAGATCGCCCATCTGAACCCGGAAGGGTATGCTGCGGTGGAGGATTACGATCTGGACCAGAACCGGATCATGGCAACGGGCCCCCTTAACCCCTCATCCGAAGCCCTCACCCATGCTGCCATCTACCGGATCGATCCGGAGATCAGGGCAGTGATCCATGCCCACTCTCCGGAGATCTGGGGTTGGGGAATGGCTCGGGGCCTGCCGGCCACCCCCGCGGACGCGGCCTGCGGAACCCCGGAAATCGCGGCCGCCGCTGCCGCGGTCTATCCCGGGGCCCGGACCGGCCGTATCCTGATCATGGCGGGACATGAAGACGGGGTACTCACCTTCGGAAAGAGCCTGGCAGAGGCCGGAACCGCGATGGTACAGGCCCTGGCAAAGGCATTGGCCGCCTAATCTCACCCTTCAATTGAGCGGATTTCTTCGGCTTCCTCTTTTACATCTTCGATCCTTTTGATCAATTCTTCTCGATCAATTCTTCTTCATCTGCCATCCCCTTTCCCAAAGCCATCCGATCGATCTTTTGGTAGATCTTTTAGTAGATATTTTCGACCCTGAGTCAATCTCGGGGTCGAGAGAATCGTGGAATTGAAATTTTTTTAATTCTGGAGTATCCTGCAACAGTGGGCAAGGCGGCTTACCATTTTCGACCCATAGAGAAAGCGATTCTACAGTGACAAATATTCCCCATGACCAGAACTTCAAAAACCTCTTCCTGGACTTCCCGCTGGAAACCCTGGAATGGATACTGCCCGAGACGATCCAAAGCTTCGGACCGGTCATCAAATATGATTTCTCCCGGCAGGAGACCCGAAAAGATAACCTTGCCGACGGGCATCTTGCGCTGGACATCCCCATATTGTACACCTTCCGGAACAAC
>JAABSZ010000056.1:0-20193 GCA_011390135.1 Desulfobacteraceae bacterium
GATTGATCAATGCATTTTGAATGGGATGAAACAAAGAATTCGATCAACATCAGAAAGCATAAGATCGACTTTTCCGATGTGCCCATTGCCTTTGAAGGGTCAATGCTGATAGACTATGATGATCGGTACGATTACGGGGAAGAGCGTTGGATTGGAATGGGAATAATCCACGGTCTCGTCGTTGTTGTGGTATTCACAGAACCTCGGAAGGATACCATCCGTATCATTTCAGCACGCAAAGCCAATCGAAGCGAACAGGAAAGATATTATGAAAAAGCCGTCTAAAACCGATTGGGAAGCTTTGGCATCCATGACAGATGAAGAGATCGACTATTCGGATATTCCGCCACTACCGGATACTTTTTTCGAACGGGCAAAAAAATGGCATCCTCAGCCGAAAATCAAAGTAACGGTTGCATTGGATGCGGATATATTGGAGTGGTTCAAAGAAGAAGATGAAGATTGGGAGTCGAGACTCCATACAGCACTTCGCATTTATGTTGAAGCCAACAAGGCATATCGACAGAATAGCGAATAGCTTCCTCGCCCTCCCCTGAATTGCCGGTATCACCTCATTTTCCGGCAGCCTCAAAGCGGATTCCGGCCGGATCGCTTCTCCGTTCGAAATCTTTTTCGTTGCACGCTCTTTGCCTCCTGTATTATCCTGATTCTATGATATTGAAAGGGGATCAGAAGAAAGACGACAGGAAGTATGGAGATCGAATCATGAAAACAGAGATATCACTGCCAAATGAATTATTCCATATCGCCGAAAAATATGCAGCGGAACACGGCCTTTCCAGAAATGAACTGTATACGGCCGCGATCCGTACCTATCTTGAAAAAAAGAGAAAAAAAAAGAAAGAAAGTAGAGATATCATCCGGGCCATCAACAGGATCTATGAGGAATCCGAAATTCCATTAGATCCGCTGATCGACGCCGCAAGCAGGAAAGTATTGTCGGAATCGGAATGGTGAATTACAGAAGAGGTGTTGATTATGGTCTTGGGCTTGTGCTCGGTCTGAATTGAAATGATGGGGCAGCCGATCCATTGTCTCTGCAATGTTATCAAACACACCCATCAAAAAAGAGGGAGAATGGAAATCCAAACAACCCTGAAGCATCTGCCCGAAAGACTCAAACAACTCAATATATCCCCTGAAGCTTCTGTCCGGGTGATCATCGAGGAAATCGAAATCACCGAAGAAAAGCCTTCCGGAGAACCGTTCCTGCCCTTTCCGGATGACGATGATTTCTGGGAAGGTGAGGATGCGCCGCTTGAAACAAGAAAAATCCCTCCTGACATCTTTGACGACCTGATCGGTGTTGTCGATGAGAGGGAGGACGGTTCCGTCAATCATGATGCTTATCTCAATGATGAACATCGGCCATGACGCGGCCTGTTTTCATCGACACCGGCCTTTTTTATCCCCCTTTTTGATGCCGGGATTCAAATCACAGAACTGCCAAGTCCGTTCTTCCAAACCTCCTGACAGAGTACCGGCTGTAACTTTCTGATTTTATCGTCTTTGAGACCATCACCTTCCTCAGTTCTTCCCTTGAACGCCATGATCTTGCACTCCGTTTTCTGGATAAAATCGAACAGATTGAATCGGCCCTGAAGATGCTTTCGGTAGATGAAAAGATCAAACTCAAGGCGATGGCCTGCTTCCGAAAATAGAGCGACAACAGACTACCGGACAAAAACTGACAGGTGACCGAATCAAATTTCCGCCGGAGGCCGGATCTGCTTTTGTGACAAATGCCTCGGCGAGTTCACTCTGGCAGACGGTTCCAACCTTTATAAGGGCAAAAACGATCCGGGCCATAAGCTTGACCCTCGCGGGATTGAACGGAAAATATTGTCGCAGCAGCCAGGTTAATTCTAAAGCTCTTCCATGACTCCTCCATTTTTATCCGTTGCAAAGAATAGTAAAATCATATATAATAAACAAATTAGAGTCTTGCAATTTTTTGTCCGATAGGATGTGATCCAGATGTTGGAGGAAGAAGAATGAAATCAGTAGTTATTTTCGGCGCGGGAATAGCAGGATTAAGTGCTGCCCATGAACTCAACGAGTTGGGATATAAGGTTTCAGTGTATGAAGCGTTGGAAAAGCCGGGAGGATTTTTCAGAAGCGACCGCTGCAGTCACAATAATATGCCCACGGAATATTCCTGGCACGGCATGGGGCCATGGTATCATAACACTTTTGATCTCTTGAAGAAGATTCCTTTGAACGATAACGGAAATCTCTACGATCTCGCACTTTCCCGGCCCATCGATTTCGGGATTTTCCCGGACGACACTCATGCCAGATTCTATGATAAGAGTTGGCAGAGTATTCCCGGCATGTTCAGGATGAATAAATGGGAATTTGTCAAATGGTCGTATCCAATGCTCAAGACCTGGACCGCCAATCACCGCAGTAAAGAAAAATACAGCAGCCTCAATGCAGCCCGGTCATGGCGTCATCTCCTCAGAAACAGAGCCCATACAACCTGGCGTTCCTGTTTCGGACCATGGATCGGCTCGGACTGGTCCAAGGTTTGTCTGCATACCACAGGTGATTTTTTCAGGAAGCAATTGACAACCAGGCCAAAGCATCACCACCGGGCAGATGAGGACGGGCCCGCATGGACTCATGGGGCGGAAGATGGATGGCTCTTGCTCAAAGGGCCCAGCAGCGAATACTTGTTCGACCCCTGGGTCGCCTATCTCCAGAAAAAGGGAGTCGAGTTCCACTGGCAAAAGCCGCTGACAAAAATTGAATTTGACGGCAGAAAGATTCTTTCGACTGCTTCAGACGACGAGACAATTGTCGGCGATTACTATATCGTGGCCATCAATCCTTTTGCCATGGCCGAAATTTTAAGCAGGACTCCGGAACTGGAGCAGATGGAGGTTCTCCGGTTGTTCAAGCCCCTTGTACAGGATGGACCGCACACCCAGGTATCCTTCCGGGTGCCGTTTTCCGAGGAGATCCATTTTCCCCGTAAAAGAATGGCGGTGATTTTGAGTGATTCAGAATTCAACCTGACCCTGTTTGCCGAGGAACAGGCGTGGAGGAAGGAGGTGGATCTGGGGGAAAACGTGAAGTCGCTCTGGACCGGAACCTCCTGTATCAGCAGTGTTCCCGGCAGAATCCATCATAAACCCGTCAGTTCATGCACAAAAGAGGAATTCCAGGAGGAGGTGAAGGCTCAGATATTGAGCTGCGGCTCTCTTGATCGAATGATCCGGGAAGCGAATCAGGGAAAAGCGCTTAAGGATTTTTCGATGATGGAAATCGAGGTCTGGCATGAGTGGAAATTCTCTGCTGAGGGAATCATACCTTCTCAACCGAAATGGGTGAACAGTGACACTACCCAGCACTCTATGCCGCCCCAGACCACACCGCTTGCCAACCTGTTTCTCGCGGGTTCGCATACCCAAACCCAGGCCCATGTCTGGAGCATCGAGGGCGCGGTGGAAAGCGGCAGAAGAGCCGCCAAGGCCATTGACCCGCGAGTGGCGGTGATAGACCAGTACATTCCCGGATGGGCCAGGATTACTTCCAAAATCGATGATTTATTCTATGCTGTCAAGGCGCCGCATGTTATTGATATGACCGTTGCCCTGCTCCTTTTTCTGGGCTTGTGGTACTTGCTTTGAGTTTTCCTGGCGAAGGCGGCGGACTTGGGTGATATGCAACTGCTGTGTGGCTGGACATCGGCTTCAGCGACTTTGTCCGGGTGGAGGGACATTTCAAGGCGGAATTCCCCTACAAAGAGGAAGGCGAAGTTTGTCATGGTCGTTTTCTCTTTGCTGAACGAATCCGATACAGGCGCTCGGTAAAGCCGCCTTCATCCTCGAAGGCTGCGGCGAGCTTAGCTATCTGCCGGTCGAGCAGAAAGCCGGCTACCGTGGCGATCGTCAGGATGGCGTTGGCTGATAGCTCTGGGTAGAAAGTGGATGGAGTGGATGGAGTGGACACAGTGGACGCGGCCTGCTGACGGGCTTTTTGAACCACCCAGGCGGCGACTTGGTCCGGGCTTTTGAGCCGGGCATCGACCAGCTCCTGGCGAAGCGGGTCGCCACGATCCCAGCAGGTCAGTCGGCGCTGACGCAGAAAGTCTTCGTAGTCGAGTTTCAGTTCCTCCAGGCTTGCCCGGGCCACCTGGGTGAGTTTCAACTCGAACTTGCTAGAAGTGGCAGCCGCTTCAGAGCCCTCGGCGATGTTCTGCACCCCTGATCGAGCCGCCTGCACCATCTGGTCATGGGTGCGGCTGCGGCGGTCGATGTAGCGGTTGCAGAACCGCACCGTCAGATCATAGACCAGTTGAGCCATTTGGAAGCTTTTCAACTTCCGGTATCCCCCATGCGCCCGAAGGATGCCCTCCCCCTCCTGTCCGCCGGAAGGTGAGGATGTGGTAGATCGAGTGGATCCATTGGGCCGAGTGAACCGCCCAGACCCGCCTGATCCGCCTGGTCCTCTTCGTCCACTCCGTCCACTCCGTCCACTCATCATAACCTCCCGAATAGATTCATCCGATTATATCAGCAGCGCGGAAACCTCACCATTCCCGTTCTTTTCGGCCCAGTCCGCAGCCGTCAATCCGTCCTTGTCCTTTAAGGACGGATCAGCCCCCTTCCCTATAAGCACCTCGGCCGCGTCCCGGTTCCCCTTGGCGGCCGCGATCATCAGCGGAGAATAGCCGTCCTTGTCCTGCGCGTCGATCCGGGCGCCGGCCTCGATGAGAAGCCGCGCCACATCGGGCTGATTGAAGAATGCAGCCGCCATCAAAGGCGTTGCCCCGTCCGGGGTGGTGACGTTCGGATTTCCCCCCTCTGCCAGCAGCGCACGAACCGCGGGAAGATCCCCGGTGCGGATCGCCTTGGAGAGATCGGTCTTCTTCATCTTGTGGATGGATCGCGCGGTATGGGGAACCAGGGGCGCATGCCCCGCATTCCCCCCAAGGGAGATGTTCATCTCGGAAAAGAGCGCCTGAAGCTGCGTCAATGTCTCTTTGCTCAAGGATATCTCTGCGGGAAATCCGGCCCCCGCGCGCTCATTTGAAGCGCTCTTGTTCGACGCCTCCTGTATATGGGCCATCCCGGCCGAAAGGGTCTCCTCGATCGCTTCCAGCCCGTCCCCAAAAGCCGAAAGCTGGGCCACCACACGGGTTATCGGATCGCCGGCATCGCCGCCCAGCAGCAGCTTGTTCTTCCGGAAGGTCTTCTTGATCTCCTCCCACCGCTTCTTTTCCTCGTCATCCATCCAGCCGGTCAGCTCTTTGAACTTCAAAAAATTGGCCTCCGCGCCCGATGTCAGGGTCTGGGATTCGTTCCCGTAGTGGGAGAGGATCAGGGTCTTGAGTTCTGCATCGTTCATCACCGGCAGCACCTTCTCCGCGATCCGGTTCATGTTCCGGTAGGAGCCCTGGAGCCTGAAGGCCGGCTCGGTCCGGTACTGGTCCGACTGGCCCGCAGACCGGATATACTCCCGGTTGACCGCTGAAATCACATCCCGGATGATCATCAGCTTCTTCATCACCGAGACCATCTCGTTGATCTCCTCGGCCGAGTAGTTTCCGACGAAATCGACCCCCTCCCGGGACCCGGTCTCCGCGATCTTCACCACCGCGTAAACATCGTCCTGGCTCCGGCTCGACAGCCGGTTCAGGGTCGGGTTTGAGGTGAGGGAGTTCTCCAGATAGCTCAGTTTGAAGTCCTCCCCGCTGTCTCCGATGATGTCGCCGAGGTTGTAGGTGTCGGCCCGGTTCGCGAGCATGTCCGGGATCTGAAACTTCTCGCCGCTTTCGGTGTAGGGGTTTCCGGCCATCACCACCACCACCTTCTTTCCCCGCAGATCATAGGTGCGGCTCTTTCCCTTGTAAACCCCCTCGATCTTCCGCTGTCCGTCGCACAGGGAGATGAACTTCTGGAGCAGCTCCGGGTTGCAGTGCTGGATATCGTCGAGGTAGATCATCACATTGTCACCCATCTCAAAGGAGAGGTTGAGCTTCTTGATCTCCTCTCTGGCCGATGCAAAGGGCGCGTCGGCCGGGTCCAGCGAAGTGATCCGATGGCCGATGGCCGGGCCGTTGATCTTCATGAAGATGATCCCCAGCCGGTTGGCGATGTACTCCATCAGGGTGGTCTTGCCGTAGCCCGGGGGGGAGATCACCAGCAGCAGGCCCATGAGATCGGTCCGCTTGGCCTCGCCGGCCACGCCGATCTGCTTGGCCAGATTGTCGCCGATAAGGGGGAGATAGACCCGGTTGATGAGCCGGTTCCGCACAAAGGAGCTGAGAATCCGGGGCCGGAACTCCTCCAGCCGCATCTCCTCCCGAATCTTCTCCACCAGGGCTTTTTTCAGGGCCTGATACCGGTTGTACATGGGAAGAGTCCCGGCCTCGTGGCGGTTCAGCCGCTCCATAAAGGAGAGGTAGTTGAAGGCATAGATTCCGTTTCGGATCAGGGGGTGATCACCGGCCATCCCCTCGATGGTTTCGTTCATGGCCACCTCGATCATGTCCTGCCGGCGGAAATCTCTCTGGAAAATCAGCGCGGCCGCCTCGTCGATGTACTCGGCAAGATCACCCGAGCCTTCCGCCCTCCCCTCTTCCCCGCGCGGGGTTCCGGCATATCCGGCGACCCAGTCCCGAACCACCTCGAATTCCACCTCTCCGACACCGGAGAGACGTTCCCGAATCCCCTCGAAATCCTCTGTCAGCCGCTTTCCCATGAGGTATCGGTTGAAGTCGGATGCCAGTTCGAACCCCTCCCGGCTGATACAGAAGCTCTCCTCTCCCCGGGTCAGCTCGTGAAAGAGATAGCGGGCCCCAGGGCGCGCATCGGCCCCGGAAAAGAGCCCCGATCTTTCCGCATAATCGGACAGCAGCCTCTGCAGTTGTCCGATATACCGCTCCTGCTCATTTGGGGCCGAAAAGATCCCCTGCATCATGCCGAAGGCCGAAAGCTTCTCCCGGATGCGGGTTTTGATCTCGGCATCTTTGAAAAGGTTCCAGAAGATCCGGGCAAAGGCCCTGACCCGTGGGGAAAACCGGAGCAGGCCGGCCCCGACATGGGTTCTGTAAAGGAGCCGGAGGATCTTGGCCCCGTCCCGGTCGTGAATCCCCTTGGTGTAACCTTCGGTATAACGGGGGCCCATAAATGCCGCGGCTTTGGCCTGCCATTTTTCATCTGTAAGATCTTCGGCCCCTTCCCCGGGGATCTCCACCTCCTCTCTCTGTATCCCTTTGAGCATCTGAAAGGCCAGGTACTCGGCCCGGTAAACCGAACCGTTCTCCGACGGAACCTCCATGTCCCAGACGGGCCGGTACTCCATGAAGGCCGGATCGGTGATCGGGGCAAAGAAGTCGGTTCCGGTGAGGTGGAACCACTGCCCCTCATCCCGGCGCACCACCGTCAGATCCAGGGACTGGACATTGACCGAGAAGCTGTGATTCCCCAGCCGGATGACATTTGCGCCCTCGGCATAGAGATCTTGCCGGTCCTTGAGTCGGCGCACCGCATCCTCTCTCACCGTCTTCATCTGGGACTGGATATCGTCGGCCTTGACCGAATCCTCCAGCCCCAGGAGCTGCGAGACGATCTCCCGCACCTTTTCGATCATCATGTCGGATGCGAAATAGGCGTTGATCTCCTCCACGGTCTCCATCCGGCCGATCCGGTTTCCCACGCCCTTCAAGATCCGCTCTGCGGCCCGCAGCAGGGTGTCGGCCTTCCGGTTCCGGGCTTCGATGAGGTTGAGCTTTCTGCTTTCAAACGCGGTATAGATCTCGTCCCGCTTCTCCGAAAGCTGCAGCACGAACTCGTCAAAGTCGGAAAACCGGCCCTCCAGCTCCTCGATATTGACCATCATCCGGGTGAGATACTCCTCGCACTTGGCCGGGGTGTCGCTCACATCCAGAAAGCTGATGACGCTCTGGTTCAAAAGCTTCATCTGCGCGCCGAACTCTGCTGCGCCTTCGGCCTCCATCAGGTGCTTTTTCCGGTTCCTCAGACCCGCGTTCAGGCTGTTGAGCCGGGAATAGATCTCCGAGATCGCGTCGATGATCTGAGTGGTGCGGGTTGCATCTTCGATCTTAAGGTTGGAGACGATCTCGATGAGCATCTCCAGCTCCCGGGCCGCGCCATCCAGATCCTCTTTCAACCGGTTAGCGTCTGCAACCTTCTCCACCCCTTCGATTTGGGCCTCGATCTCCGCGACCCGCTCCCGGTAGGGGTCCAGGGATTCGGGCCGGAGGAGAAATTCCACGCACTGCCCCGAGAGCTTCTCCGCGGTATCCGCGACCTGCGCCTCCATCTCATCCACGGCCTCGAGGTCCAGATACCGCAGCTCCTTCAAGGAGATGATCTCCCCACGCACGGCCCGCAGATCCGCAAGGCTTTTCACGAATGCGTCGATCCGGTCAAAGGGCAGGGTCTGCACCCTCTCCAGGATCTCACGGACCCGGGCCTCGGTTCTGGCCACGGCCTCCGCGGTCTCCTTTTTCAGGCGGATCACCTTCTCGAATTCGTCGATCGCGCCCGATGCTGCCCCTTTGACCGCGATCAGGGTCTCTTTGAGGTTGAATGCCTCGGGCCGGTCGATCCAGAAATAGGCATCTGCCACATCCGATGCCTTTTTCACGATATCGGTGTAGAGGCCCGAATAGACTGTATCCCGGTTCAGCAGCTTGATCAGCTCGCTGCACTCGGCCATGCACCGGACGATCTCCGGGTTGCCCACCTTGAAGAGGAGGGAGTCGCTCTTTTCGGGCCCCGTCTTCTGTGAAAGGGCATAATCGCCGCTCACATAGGGGGTCTGCCAGATCTGCACCAGATGGTGCCGGGCAGGCTCATTTCCGCCCTTGAAGATCAGCATCTCCCCGCTCTCGAACAGGGAGTAGCCGTTGCAGGAAACCGGGCTCTTGACGGCCTGTTCGATGAGATTGTAGGAGAGGAGGATATAATCTCCGGACTCCTGGTGGTAGAATACATAGAGGTAATCCTCGCCGTTTGCCGACGGGACCCGGCCCTCGAAGATCATCCCCTGGATACCGGCCTCGAACCGCTTCAGCTCCCCGGTCCCCAGATAGTAGCCGTCCGGAAAGATCAGCCCGTGATCATCCGGCAGAAGCACGCACGCATATTTTATGGTATCGACGCGGTGGACCATCCGGGTCTTTTCGTTGAAGATGAAATAGCGGAAGTTCTCCTCCATATAGGGCTTGATCCGCACCAGTATGACGGGGCCCAGCAGGGCATAGAAGATCTCCGAATCATCCAGGGTCTGATCCGGGTTCTGCACCGGCTCCGCGTAGATCCCCTGGCCCGAGTCGGTGTTGTCCTCCACCTTGAAGGTGATGTCGCCCCCCACGGCCTCCACAAAGAGCCGGTCGTCGATAGAGACATGGGGGTGCTTTCCGAACCGGTGGAGATCCCGGTGTGTGCGGGTCCACAAGAATTCGTGCTGGGGGGGAAATGTGAATTCGTGATCGCTCCGGTTGTCGATATAGGTCAGGGCTCCGTCTTTTACGGCCCACTTGAAGGTCTTGATATCCCGGGCCGATTTCCCCACCCGAAAGGCCATGAAGAGGTGGGGGCCGATCATGGAGAACTTGATGAAGCGGGTCCCCCGATAGTACCTGTAGAGGTTTTTGAAATCGGTGATGAACTTCTCGTGATTCAGGATATCCAGGGGAAGTTCTTTAAAGGACTGCTCCGCATATTCGTAAAGGGCAAAGACATCTAAGAGTTCGGTCTCGGTCTTCAGCCCGATATGGACGTTGTAGCCGAAGAGGAACCGGCTCCCGTCGATGGAGATCATGTCTCTGGGGATGCAGTTGTTCCGGGTGGTGATCCGGTCTGTGGCCAGCAGGGAAAAGTCGATGGCCCCGAAGACCTCTTTTCTGGCCTCGTTGAGATTGTCGAGGCGGGATTTCAGCTCATTTGCCTGGGATGTGAGGCGGTTTCGGATGATCTCATAGGTTCCCCCTTCCAGAACGGGGGCATCTTCAGCCGGTCTCTTCTCCTGGTGCTGTGCCATGGGATGGCTGCTCCTTCACCAGATTCGATCTACTCCATAATGGTCGAACATAACGTCACTGCTGATCACCGGCATCTCTTCCACTAGGGACTGAGCAATGATCAGGCGGTCAAATGGGTCCCGGTGATGAAACGGTAAACTGACAACCTGCGCGGTTTGTGACACGGTTATGGGCAAAAGCTTGAAGCCATTCATCTGTAGTTGCCGATCCCAGAATATCACAAAAGGCTCTGGAAGCGAATATTTGCCGAGACTGATTTTAATGGCGATCTCCCACAGGCTGGCAGGACTGACGAAAATCAAATTATCCGCAGGAACAATGCTTTCATGCGCTTTTCTGCTCAAGCGATGATCGTCGAGCAGAAACCAGAGCAATGCCTGTGTATCCAATAAGATGTTCATGGCATGTATTCTTTGAAGTCATCCAGATGCTCATCATCTTCGGATAAGATCTGCAATATATCTTTGGCGGTTCCCGGTTTTCGGTTTTTGGGAAGCTTCTCCACCTGTTCCGGCAGGAGAACAACCAGTCGAGCATACTTACCATAGGCATAGTTGAACTTTTCCGGTAAGTGGATATGCCCTTTGCTGTCAATCCTTGTTTCAAATTCTATGGCCTGCATTCTGTCCTCCATCATTCCTCTCTTCCAACGGATTTACAAATAGAACATTCGGGCATCTTCTTCTGAATAACCATCCAGAAATTGTTTCATGGCAAACGCTTCCCGAAATTTCCCCATTGGATCCAGCGCCGCCTGGTTCACCAGAATATACCGTTCATTGAAATCTTTCAAGAAAATTGAGTCGTTGGTGACCCACCACGGCTGTTGAGCAGGTGAGGCCGCAACAGAAATAAAAACGGATCGATCCTGTTTGAAGTGGCTGTTGATCATTTGCAAAAATTCTGGTAAAAGGTTTTAATTTTTCCGTTTGCGATTTAGAAGAAAAAAAGATACGCTGTACGGGAATCAAAGATGCTGGATTGAATACAGTTAAGTATCCCATTCAATACCAGAAAAATAAGGAAACCAAATATTTTATGCTTAAAAAAATGAGACTCCGGAACCGTTTTCTCATACCGACCATCGGCCTGATCATCGTCGGCATGAGCGTACTCGCAGGGCTTACATTCTACAAGGTGGAGGATTTCATCAAGACATCGGTTTCGGATCAGCTCCTGGTGATCGCCGAAAACACACGAAAGGCCGCGGATTTCTGGCTGGATGGTTTGACCATGAACCTGCAGGTCTGGGGAGACCAGAAGTTTTTGAAGTGGGCGGTTCAGGATTCCTATATGGGAAAGAACCTTCAAGCCACGGTCAACACATTTCTTGAAAGCATTCAGACCGAGTATTATGAATCGATCAATCTTGCCGGCATGGACGGCACAATCATCTACTCCTCCAATCCGGAACTCATCGAAAACGGCAATGTCTCGGACCAAAAATTTTTTCCGGCCGCGCTCTCCGGGGAACTCTTTCTTTCAAAGGTCATGCCGAGCAAAAAGAGCGGAAAACCGGTCTTTGTCATTGCCACCGGGATCGGAGAGGGGAAAGGGGTCATCTTCGGCGTCATCGATCTTTCCTATTTTACCGAGAAACTGATCTCCACCCTGAAGATGGGAAAGACTGGATATGTTTATATATACGGCTCTGACGGGGAGATCGTCGCACATCCGGACCGGTCCAAGATCCTGAATGCCGATTCCCGACAGGAGAGGGCTTCGGAAAAAGAGGGGCTGATCTCCCATATGATAGATGGCCAGGAGCGGGTATCGGCCTTGAAGCCCATATCGGATGCCGGTTGGACCGTCGCCGCGAGCATGGCCATTTCAGAGCTGTATGCGCCGGTACGGGAAATCGGGGGGCTGCTGATTCTTCTTTCCATTACCATTGTTATCGCCGTTTCCGCGCTCATCTTTTTCATCGCCCGTTCCATATCACTTCCCATCACCCAAATCGTCGACGGGCTTGAGGGATCGATCCAGCAGGTATCTGATGTCTCCGAACAGGTGGAAACCATCGGCAGGAAACTGGCCGATGGAACATA
Source organism: Desulfobacteraceae bacterium (assembly GCA_011390135.1). Taxonomy (GTDB): domain Bacteria; phylum Desulfobacterota; class Desulfobacteria; order Desulfobacterales; family JAABSP01; genus JAABSP01. The sequence continues at coordinate 12,091 of JAABSZ010000056.1, forward strand.
TAAGCAGGCGGCCGCGCTGGAGGAATCCTCGGCCTCTCTCGAGGAGACCGCGGCCATGACCCGGAAGAATGCCGAGAATGCCAACAAGGCGACCCGTTTCATGGAGGAAGATGCCGTGCCCAATTTCCGCACCATGCGGGATCGGGTGAAAAAGATGGAGGCCTCGATGCAGGCCACCACGGAAGTCGGCAAAAAGACGGCCGGGATTGTCAACGACATCACCAGCAATGCATTTCAGACAAAACTGCTGGCGCTCAATGCGGCCATCGAGGCCGCACAGGCCGGTGAGGCCGGCGCAGGGTTCGCTGTGGTGGCCGATGAAGTGGGAAAGCTGGCCATGCACGCGTCCGCTTCGGCCGCAGATGCCACAAAACTGATCGAAGATACCATCAAACAGATCGAAGAGACCTGGGAATCGGGAAAGCAGGTTGCCGAGATCATGGAGAAGAATACGGAGATCTTCGAGAAGGTCCAAAGCCTCATCCAGGAGGTGAGCGCCGCGTCCGAAGATCAGGCCGGGGGCATCGAGCAGACCAATCGGGCCGTGGCCGATATGGATGAGATCGTCCAGCAGAATGCGGCCAGCGCGGAGAGCGCGGCTTCGGTCTCCGAGGAGATGAATGAGCAGGTGACCCGGGTGCGGGAGCTGATTGTCGAACTCATGGTGCTGGTGAGCCAAAAGAATCATCTTTGAATCCTTTAGGCCCCGCTTTATTTGACGACCGCGGCTTCCCCCAACAGCCGAGGGGGATCTTCCCTATCCAGCGCCCTGCGCACAGCCTCGGCCAGCTCCTGCTTTCCCACCGGCTTCATCACGAATGCCGCAATTCCGGCCTCTTGCACACTCTCGTCCGAGATCCTGTTATGGTATCCGGTGCATAGGATCACGGGCAGATCGGGCCGGATACGGATCATCTCCCGGGCCAGCCGGTCCCCGGCCATGGCCGGCATGGTCATATCGGTGATCACCAGATCGAATCCCTCGGGCGCGGCCTTGAATCGCTTCAGCGCCTCTGTGCTGCTGGTCAGGGTGAAAACGGTGTAGCCGAGCCTTGTGAGCATCTTGCCCACCATCCGGGCGATGGGGGGCTCATCATCGATCACCAGAATCCGCTCTTCTCCGCGCGGCAGGGATACTTCCTCGGACTCAGCTTCATCGGCCCTGGCCTCTTTTTGGGAATCGATGAGGGGCAGATAGACCGAAAAATCGGTTCCTCTCTCCAGACGGCTCTCCACCCGGATGTCGCCGCCGCAGCTCCGGACGATGCCGTGAACCACCGAAAGCCCCAGCCCGGTTCCCTTTCCGGTCTCCTTTGTGGTGAAAAAGGGGTCGAAGATCGAGTCTAAAAGATCAGGTTCGATGCCCATGCCCGTATCCGATACCTTAAGCACGAGATAATCGCCCGGGTTCAGGTCGGTAAACCCTTTGGCCATCTCGAAATCGAGATAGGTTTCTTCGACTTGAACAGTCAGGATTCCTCCCTCCTCTTCCATGGCATGGGCCCCATTTGCGCAGAGATTGATCACCACCTGATGGAGCTGGGTGGGATCGGCCATGACCGATTTCTTGCTGTCGATCTCCTGTCGGATCTCGATGGTGGTGGGAACCGTGGAGCGGATCAGGTTCAATGCCTCCCGGACAATGCCGGCCACCGGAACCGGCTGGACATTCTCCTCCCCCTTCCGGGCAAAGGTCAGTATCTGCTGCACCAGGTGTTTTGCCCGCTCCAGGGATTCGTAAACCTCCTTCAGATATTTTTTCGCGGGGGATCCCTCTTCGATGATATCCTGCGACAGCTCGGTGTAGCCCATCGCTGCATAGAGGATATTGTTGAAATCATGCGCGATGCCTCCGGCCAGATGTCCGATCGACTCCATCTTCTCGGACTGGCGCAGGCGGGCCTCCACCCGCTTTTTTTCGCTTATATCCCGAACGATTGCTACGGCTGCCCACTGGCCGCCGATGTTGGCCCGGGAGAGGGAGAGTTCGGCCGAAAATTTTTCGCCCCCCTTTCGAAGTGCGCTCATTTCGATGCTCTGGCCCGGGATCTTTCCGCCTCCGGTGCGGACAAAGGCGCGGATATTATCCGCATCCGCCTCCCCATAATGGGGCGAGAGGATCTCATGGAGATTTTGGCCGATGATCGCACCGGCCTCATAGCCGAAAATCGTCTCTGCAGCCGGATTCCAGAAGGTGGCGATGCCCTCTTCATCCATCATGATGATCGCATCCTTGGCCGCGGCCATTATCGATCGCAGCTTCTCTTCGCTCTCCCTAAGCGCTGAAAGCGTCCTTTGATGGCTTTCGATCTCCGCGAGCAGTCGATCCCGGGAGACCGTGGTCCTGGCGAGGTTTTCCACCATCTCGTCAAAGGCCGCGGAGACCTCCCCCATCTCATCATCGGACTGCACATCGGTTCTGGCGGCCCAATCCCCGCTGCTGATCCGGATTGCGGCCCGGTGGAGCCGGACAAGCGGCTTAAGCACGGAATGGTGAATCCCCATAGATACCAGCACCACGACCAGAAGCGCCGCTCCGTTCAAAAAGAAGATGATCCATCCGGCCTTTTTCAGATCCTTTACCACCCGGATCTTGGTCATGGCTTCGAGCTGCTCGGCTGCGGATACGATTACCCGGGTCTTGAGCAGAATCTGGGACGAAAAGCGGCTGACGAACTCATCCTCAGACAGTTCCTGCCCGTATGCTCCCTCAAGCCTTTGGGCGATCATCGGAAAGATCGTCATGAGATCGGAATGGTTCCGCCGGATCTTCGCCAGCAGCGCCTGTTCGCTTTTCAAGGAAAATTGGTCGCTGTTCCAGCCTTGGGCCATCTCCTCATGTTTGGCCAGCCACTGGACCTTTGCCCGCTCGGTCCGGCTCAGGAGAAAATCGAGGGTCAGGGAGTTCAGCTCGAATGCCTCGATCCGGATGAGATCGACCCGCGCACTTTTGGCAAAGGCATCTATGACATCCTTATAGCCGGCAAAAGCGCCGAAACTGATCAGAAAGGCCAGGGCGATCAGAAGTGAACCATTGAGCCGCAGCTTTGTGGAGAGCTTCATCGGATATGAACCTTCATAGATCGATGCCGACCCGGCCCGGATCGATCTCCCGCAGGAGGGTCGGGTCGATCAGGCGATGGAAAAGGGGGATCTTTTCATCCCGGACAAGTTTTTGTCGAAGGGCCCAACGGGCCTGATCCCGCAGGGTTTCGATAAGGGAGCCGTGAAGATTGACCCCGAAGGAAGCTTTGCGGAAAAAATGTAAAATCACCTCCGGATCTGCGGAAATATCTTCTGCAATGATCTTCATTGCCGCATCCGGATGGTTCTGACAGAAGCTTTCGGCCCGGATCAGGGCCCGAAGAAAACTTTTGAGCGGTTCCCGATTCCGTTCGATCCATTCGGGTCTCGCAGTCAGGCAGAAGGTTTTGTGGTAGAGGCCGGCCTCCTCGAAGAGAAGACCGCCCTCTCCGAGCCGCTTTGCAGCCTCAAACGCGAAGGGCTCGAAAAGGGATGCCGCGTCAAGATCTCCGGAGACCAGACGATCGACGATCGCGGCCGGGGAATCGTGAAGGATCGTGACTTCCTCTTCGGGAATGGCGTATTTCAGCAGGAAAAGCGACAAAAAGAAGTGCGCGGATTGTCCGGCTCTGGTGGTTCCGATCCGCTTCCCCGAAAGATCTTTGGGGAAGAAAACATTGGACGATCTTCGGACGACGATCTTGGGATCGCTGCTGGTTGTGGAGCCGACCGCAACGATCCGAAAATTCTCCCGGGAAAAGGCTTTATATACCAGAGGCGTTTCCGAGACACCGGCCATATCGATCTTACGGTCCAGCATTTCTTTAAAAGCGACGCCTGCTGAGCTGTACCGCCGGATCTCGGCTCGGATCTCCTCTTCCCGGAAATAGCCCTGGTTTTCCGCAATGCTCAAAAGTCCCGAGCTGATCGAAGCCGATGTGCCCAAGATGAGATGAGTCGTTCTCTTCTCTTTCGGAAGCCAGAGATGAAGCCCATAACTGACGGCGATGAGAAGAAAGAGCGCCGCCGGGACCAGAATTGCAAACCGCTTTTCTGTACTCATTCCGCATCCTCTCCTTAGTGGAATCGGAACATCCTGTTGAAATTTTTTTGCTTTACCGGATAATCCGCATGTTTTCCGGCAGGACCCTGCCGAGCGGCTCAGGGCAGATGTAGTCCAGGATATTCGGCATTTCAGCAGATTCAACCTCTCCTTTGCGTATCATCCATCGGGCCTGATCCTCCAGCGTATAGACAAATGCCTGATCCAGCCGGGGCCAGACATCGTAATTCTTAGAGGATAACTGCATCCCCTCCCTTTTGATCTCCGGAACGTATTCGGAAAGGATATCGATCATCTCCTGTGGGTTCTCCTCGTAGAAACGGGGAACCTCGGCAAGGGATCGAAGCACTTTTTCGATCTTTTCCGGTTCTTTTTCCAGAAAGCTTTTCCGGGTCGAGAGGACAAAATAGCTTGAATAGATCCCTTTGGCATCGAACGCGATCCCATTTTCCCCCAATGCCGCCAGAAGCCGGACATTGAAGGGCTTCCAGATCGTCGCCGCATCGATTTCTCCCTTCTCCAGCGCATGGATCATCTCTTTTGGAGCGAGATCGACCCGCCGGACCGCATCCGGTTCCAGCCCATCCATTGTCAGCACCAGATCGAGCAGGTATTCGCCGTTGGAATCCGGGACCAAACCGATGCGCTTGCCCCTGAGATCCTTCGGGGATTGGATGCCGCTATCCTTTCTTGCGATGATTCGGATATGATCCCGGGCCGTCGTGAGTACAGCGAGTGCGCAGATCGGCTCTTTTTTCAGGACCGCACGGACAAAGGGCGTCTCCGAGGAGATCGCGATATCGGCCTTTCCCTCCAACATATCCTGCAGATTCTCTTTGCCGTACCGGTTGTAGAGGAATACCGGCCTTATCCCGTTCTTTTGGAAGAAGTTCTTTTTGTGTGCGATCCGGGTACTCCACCCGAGAATGCTCTTCTCGGTAGTGGCGATTCGGATCTCATCCGGAACATTATCTGCATGGGTAGGATGGTTCGAGTCGGCAAGCCGGAGCAGCAGGGTTCCCCCCAGCAGGATCAGAACGATGGAAAAGAGGGCATATCGAAAAAAGACGATCATTTTGTCCCCAATATGGTAAGGGTATGGGCCGATCATAGAAGAAGCGCAAGTTGTTTTCCGGCCTCAAAGGCCCTTTCCATCACGGCTCCATCCTCCTTGATGATCCCCCGGTCGAACTTGTCGAAGACCACGATCTCCTCCACCACTTCATACCCCATCGCCTTTGCCGGAAGCCGCATGGCCTCCATGGTCACGCCCATGTCCTCTGCATCGACCTGCTCGCAGATTGTTGCGATGAGGATCTTCCGATCCTGCCCCGCAAGCCGGCTCGCCCAGTTTCTGGGGCGGGTATCTTCAAAGGTGTAGAAGCAGTAGAGCCGGTCGATGAAGGCTTTCATCATCGCGGTGACGTTGTAGGTGTGGGTCGGAGAGACCCAGACCATGGCCTTGGACTCCATGATCTCCGGGTAGAGCAGCGTCATCCCGTCTTTAAGGCCGGTGCAGATTTTCTCCTTTCTGCACCGTTCGCATCCGATGCAGGATTTGAAATCATAATCCCTCAGAAAGGAGGCAGCGGCATCGACCTTCTCCGCTTTTGCTCCTTTTAGGATTTGTTTCAACAGGATATCGGAGTTTCCGTTTGCCCGGGGGCTTGCGCCGATTCCCATGATTTTCTTTGAAATCTTCATATTCTCCCTTTCCTGTGCATCCCTTTTGATTGACGGTCAGGTTCAGAGCAGCGGTCATCTTGAAATTTCTACCACCAATCCCGCACCGGTGTCAAATTTTTCAACGATACTGTCGGAGAAACCTTCAGAGAATGAGGGGATATTATTTTATTAAACTTAATTTTACTTGAATCCGGAAAAGAGGTATCCTACAATCCGCCTAAAATTGTACCCTATCTCTTTCCCAACTCTTTATGGAGAAAAAAAATGAAAAATCTGAAACTGGCAAAAAAAATCGGTCTGGGCTTTGGTATCCTGATCGCCATTGCAGCGATTCTTGGCGGTATGGCCGTCTGGAACATGCTGGGTGTTCGGGGAGATACCCGGCATCTGACATATGCCTATGTGCCGGAGGTGGAGATATCCAATGATATCGAAAGGACCTCCCTCCGGACCATGTATGAAATGCGGGGGTATGCCTTGAGCCTCAACCCGGAATACCTGGAAAGGGGAAGGGAAAACCTGGAATCGATCAAGGCAGAAATTCGCCGGGCTGAGGAACTGGCCCAAGCTCAGCCGGTGCTGGTAAAATTGAATGATGCGGTGAGTGAGGTCAAGACCGATGTCGGAAAGTATGAGGAGCTGGCCGATAAGACGGTTGCGACCAATGAAAAGATCGCAGCCGAACGGGAGCAGATGGATGTGGCAGCAGCCCGGTTCATGCAAAAAAGCCAGGAGCTTCTCGACACTCAAAATGAATTGATGAAGACCGAAATCGTCGGATATACAGAGCCCCAGGCCCTGATAGACCGGCTGACGAAGATCAACCTGATCAACAACATCATCGATGCCGGCAATGAGGTCCGGGTGGCCAATTTCAAGGCACAGGCGGTTCGAGATCCCGAGATGCTCAAAGAGGCCCTGAAGCACTTCGAATCCCTTGAAACGATCTTTGATCAGCTTCGGGAAATGATTGAAAGAGAGGCCAACATCGAACAGCTCAAAGAGATCCGTGAATCGGCAAATGCCTATAAACAGGCCATGAGTACCCTGCTGGAAAACTGGCTCAATCTGAACCGGATTACAGAAATGCGGGAGGCGGCCGCGGACAAGGTTCTGGAACAGGCCCGAAGCGTCGCGAAACAGGGAATCGAGGAGACGCACGACATTGCATTGTCTGCGGAGAATGCCCTCTCATTCTCCACAAACATGATGGTGATCGGCCTCTTCTTTGCCCTGATCATCGGATTCGGGATCGCGGTCTTCATCACCCGAAGCATCGTCGGCCCCATGAAGGAGGGGATCGAATTTGCCGGAACCGTTGCCGGCGGAGATCTCAACGCGGATCTCAAGATCGATCAGAAGGATGAGATCGGGGATCTGGCCCAATCCCTGCGGGAGATGGTCAAGAGCCTTCGGGGAATTGTCGGAGATGTGCAGTCCGCGGCCGACAATGTCTCTTCAGGAAGCCATGAACTGAATGCCTCCACGGAACAGCTCTCCCAGGGGGCTTCTGAGCAGGCCGCTTCGGCAGAAGAAGCTTCAGCGTCGATGGAGCAGATGGCGGCCAACATCCGGCAGAACGCGGACAATGCCATCCAGACCGAAAAGATCGCGCTCAAGGCGGCCCAACAGGCCGAAGAGGGGGGAAAGGCCGTGGAAGAGGCGGTTCATGCCATGAAGACCATCGCGGAGAAGATCGGCATCATCGAAGATATCGCGCGGCAGACCGACCTGCTGGCCCTGAATGCGGCCATCGAGGCGGCAAGGGCCGGGGAGACCGGAAAAGGCTTTGCGGTGGTCGCGTCTGAGGTCCGAAAGCTGGCCGAGAGGAGCCAGATCGCGGCCAACGAGATCAACAAACTTTCGGCCTCCAGCGTCGAAGTGGCGGAGCGGGCCGGGAAAATGCTCTCCCAGATCCTGCCGGACATTCGGAAGACCGCGGAGCTGGTCCAGGAGATCACTGCGGCCAGCCGGGAGCAGGATTCAGGCGCGGATCAGATCACCAAAGCCATCACCCAGCTCGACGAGGTGATCCAGCAGAACGCATCGGCCACCGAGGAGATGGCCTCCATCTCCACCGAACTCTCCGAGCAGGCCGAATACCTGAAGACGACCATCGGCTTCTTCAAATTGGACGAAAAGAGAGGCTTTTCCGACAGAAAACCGGCCCCGGCGGCCCGCCGGCACCAGCAGCATAAGCCGGTGATCCGGAAAAAAACCGGAACCCAGAGAGATCAGGACTTTAAAATCGAGATCGAAGATGATATGGAGGACGGGTTCGAAAAATACTAAAAAAAGGAGATCTTATGGCTCTGTTTCGATCCTCTCAG
>JAABSZ010000057.1:0-19951 GCA_011390135.1 Desulfobacteraceae bacterium
AAATGGTCCATCCACAGCACCTATTCCGACACCCTCACCATGCTCACCCTGTTCCGGGGCGGCGAGGCCATCTGGATCAATGATGAGGATGCGGCCGCGATCGGTGCGGAGGACAATGACTGGCTCGAGTGCTTCAACGTCAACGGTGTGATCATGGCAAAGGCCGTGGTCAGCCACCGGATTCCCCAGGGGAAAGCCTTCATGTACCACGCGCAGGAGCGGCTCATCAACACCCCGGGCTCCAACCGCTCGAAACAGCGGGCCGGGGTTCACAACAGCGTGACCCGGATTACGGTCAAGCCGACCCACATGATCGGCGGATATGCCCAGTACAGCTACGGATTCAACTACTACGGCCCCGTCGGCGCACAGCGCGACGAGGTGATCGTGGTCCGAAAAGCCCAAGAGGTGCAATGGTATGAGGATTAAAGCGCATTATGCAATGGTGCTCAATCTCGACAAGTGCATCGGATGCCATACCTGCAGCATCCCCTGCAAGAACGTCTGGACAAACCGGCAGGGGGTGGAATATGCCTGGTTCAACAATGTGGAGACCAAGCCGGGGATCGGCTATCCCAAGCGGTGGGAGGATCAAGAGCTTCACCGGGGCGGATGGAAGCTCGGATACCTGGGGCATCTGAAGCTGAGAGCCGGGGGCCGGGGAAAGAAGATGGCGCAGATCTTCCACAACCCGGATCTGCCGGCCATTGACGAGTATTACGAACCCTGGACCTACGACTATGGGAAGCTGATCAAAAGCCCCGCCGGCAAGCATCAGCCCTCGGTGCGGCCCAAATCCCAGATCACCGGAGAGACCATGGACGTGAAATGGGGCCCCAACTGGGAGGATGATCTGGCCGGTGTCAACCGCACCGGCGCGCTGGACATCAATTTCCGAAACCTGGAGCATTCGATCTATCTCAAGTTCAAGCAGGTCTTCATGTTCTACCTGCCCCGCCTCTGCGAACACTGCCTCAACCCCGGGTGCGTGGCCTCCTGCCCCTCGGGCGCGATGTACAAGCGGGAGGAGGACGGCATCGTCCTGGTGGACCAGAACCGGTGCCGGGGGTGGCGATACTGCGTCTCCGGCTGCCCCTATAAAAAGGTCTATTACAACTGGGTCAACGGAAGATCGGAAAAGTGCATCTTCTGCTATCCGAGAATCGAGGCGGGGCTGCCGACCTTGTGTGCCCAGACCTGCGTGGGCCGGATCCGGTATGTGGGCGTGGTCATCTACGATGCAGACGGCATCCGGTTTGCCGCGTCCCAAGAAGATGAAGAGGATCTCTATCCCGCGCATACCGCGATACTTTTAAATCCCAATGATCCGGCCATTCAGAAAGAGGCCGAAAAGCAGGGCATCCCGCCGGCATGGCGCAAGGCCGCGCAGCGCTCCCCGGTCTACAAGCTGGCCAAGGAGTGGAAGATCGCATTCCCCCTCCATCCGGAGTACAGAACCCTGCCCATGGTCTGGTACATCCCGCCCCTGAGCCCGGTCTCGGACGCGCTGGCGCCGGAAAGATCCCGCGTCGAAAACATTGATACCATCGACCGGATGCGGATTCCCATCACCTATCTGGCCAATCTCCTGACGGCCGGGGATGAAAAGCCGGTGCGGATGGCTCTGAAAAAGCTGATGGCGGTGCGGGCTTACATGCGGGGGAAACAGCTCGACGGGGTCGGTGATGCGGACGCGATCTCGGCCGTCAACATGACCCCGGAGACGGCCGAGGCCATGTACGAGCTTCTGGCCATCGCGCGGTACGAAAACCGGTTCGTGATTCCCACGGTCGAAAGAACCGGAAATACGGATCTATATCGGATGCAGGGGAGCTGCGGCATCCCCGGAACGGTGCCGGCGCATGGGCCCTTTCCGAGAGAGGAGAAATCATCCAGATGAAACAGAATCAAGCGCTGAAGTTCAAGGTGATCTCCCTGATGCTGGGATATCCGGATGAGTCGTTGAAAAGGATTCTGCCGGAACTGGCGGAAGCGTCCAGCACCTTATGGCCCGGGGATGCAAAGCCTTTGGAGCCTCTGCTGAAGGATTTGGGGGAAAAGCCCCTGATCCGGCTTCAGGAGAGCTACACCGCAACCTTTGACCTCAACCCCGGAGCCTGCCTCAACCTCACCTATCACCGGTGGGGAGACGGCGAAGAGCGGGGAAGAGCCCTTGCGGAAATGGGGGAGGTTTACAATCGCAGCGGCTGGGCCCCGGCATCGACTGAACTGCCCGACTATCTTCCGATGATCCTGGAGTACCTTTCCGCAAATGGAGACCATCCGGATGCAGCGGTCTTTAAGGAACATCTCGATGCGGTGGAGACTCTGGAAAACCGGCTCCGGGAATCCAAAAGCCCCTATGCCGACCTCTTTTCCGCAATCCTTTTTGAAATCAGGGGGTCTGAAATCAGGGGGTCTGAAATCATGGGCTCGGAGATCAAGGGCAAAAACCTATCGGCTCCGGAGAGGATTGAACCGTCAAAGGAGGGAAGCGGCTTAAGGCCGAACCGTTAAAAAAAGGCCGAATCGTTAAAAAAAAGGAGCATCAACTCATGGATCTTTCAAACCTCTTTGCGTTTGTGATCTTTCCCTATATCGCGCTGGTCACCTTTGTGGTGGGACATTCCTACCGGTATTTCACCGATGAACTCTCCTGGAACTCGAGATCGAGCCAAATCTTGGAGCCCAAAAGCCTGAAGATCGGCATCACCCTCTTCCACTGGGGGATTCTTGCGACATTGGGGGGACATGCCGCGGGCCTGCTGATCCCCCAGCGGATCTGGGATCTCTTCGGCATTGACGGCGAGGCGCACACTCAGATCGCGGTCTGGTCCGGCCTTCTGGTAGGGATTGTGGCCTTCATCGGAATCCTGATGCTGATCCATCGGCGGTATAGACAGCCCAGAATCCGGATCACCACCACGGTCGGCGACTGGATCACCCTGATCGGACTCGCCTTTGTGATCACCACTGGCCTCTACAACGTCATCTTCGGCCATTATTACATCCTCGACACCGTGGCCCCCTGGATTCGGGGAATCGTCACCCTGACCCCGGACCCGACTTTAATGATCCCGGTTCCCTTCAGCTATAAGCTCCATGTCCTGAGCGCACTCTTCCTGCTCGGGTTTTCCCCCTTTACCCGCCTTGTCCACATCTGGAGCGTCCCGCTGGGATACATCAACCGAAGCTATGTACTCTTCCGTCGGCGACCGGCCATTGAAGAGCAGATATAGAGCCGATTCAAAGAAGAAAGGAGCCTTTCGTGAACCAAGACCGGGAATGTCATGCCCAATCGAGCCCCAAAGCGGCCCTGACCTGGAGCACCATCGCCTTTTTCGGCGGATTTGCAGGGGTCTCCGCGTTCGGCCCCATCGTCTCCCAGTTAAAGGATGCAATGTCTTTGAGCCCGCTGCTCATGGGGCTTCTGGCATCGAGCCCTGCGCTGACCGGCTCCCTGCTCCGGATTCCCTTCGGCGCCTGGGTCGATCGGACCGGCGGAAAGAGGCCGATCCTGATCCTCATGACCCTGGCCCTTCTCGGCATCGGCGGGATCACCGCGATGTTCGCCCTCTACGAAGATCTCGGACCGGCCCAATACCCCTTTTTCCTCCTCTTCGGCACCCTCTGCGGATCGGGCATCGCGATCTTCTCCGTGGGGATTCCGTCGGTCTCCTACTGGTTTCCCCAGAAGAAGCAGGGCACGGCACTTGCGGTCTATGCGGGCCTGGGCAATCTCGCACCCGGGATCTTCGCGTTTCTGCTGCCCCAAATGGTGGTGGCGGTCGGCTTCATCACCTCCTATGTGCTCTGGCTGGTGCTGCTGCTGACCCTCTTGATCCTGGTGGCCATCTTCATGAAGGATGCCCCCTATTTTCAGTACAAGGAGATGGGGATCGAAGCGGACCCGGATGCCCTCTTTCTGGCCTGCGGAGAGGAGCTGTTTCCGTCCGGCAATGCCATGGACTCCATCCGGAAAGCCGCATCAGAATGGCGGACCTGGATTCTCACCTTCTTCTATTTCGTCACCTTCGGCGGCTTCATCGCTCTGACAGTCTGGTTTCCCACCTACTGGGCCGAGTATTTCAAAGTCGGGCTGGTACTGGCCGGAACCTATACTGCGCTCTACTCCCTCTCCTCCTCCCTGCTCCGGGTGGCCGGCGGCTTCGTGGCCGACCGGATCGGCGGAGAGGTGGTCGTTCTGCTCTCCTTTCTGATAGTCGGCGCGGGATCGCTGCTGCTGATCATTGCATCCGATTCACAGGCCATCGCGCTCACAGGGCTGATGCTGATGGCATTAGGGATGGGATTTGCAAACGCGGCCGTCTTCAAGCTGGTTCCCAAATACACCCCGGCCGCGGTGGGCGGCGCGGCAGGCATTGTCGGCGGCCTTGGGGCCTTCGGCGGATTTGTCATTCCGCCGCTCATGGGGCTTTTTGTCCGCTACTTCGATGACCGGGGTTACGCCCTTGGCTTCTTCGTCTTTCTGGGGCTGTCGATCGTTGCGCTGCTGCTCTTTCTGATTCTGTGGAGATCGAGGCCGACGGAGGCGTGATGGACCGGCTTTCCAAAGATCCTGGTCCGAAAAGGCTGCGCCGCCGCATCCGCCCCGGATCAGCTTCCGAAAGTCGGAGATCCCGATGGGCAGTGGTTGTCTTTTCATTGAACGTCTCCCATGTTCCCGTCGTTGTCGTCCTCTTTCCATTTCCATTCCGCCACATTCCGCTCTTCCGGATCGAAGTCGATACCCATCAGGAGGATCTTTTTCCCCCGTCCCCGAAACATTTCCGGATACCCCTTTTCGCGGATCTGCCCAAGCGCGGCATCTGCCCCCTGCCCGCACTTGAATTCGATGATATAGACCTTGTCGGCAAATTCCACCACCAAATCGATCCGGCCCCTGCAGGAGAGGACCTCGCTTCGGGCATCCACCCCCGATGCGCTGACCATCAAGTAGAAGACCGTGTGATAATAAGCCTCGTCCCGTTTCGTCTGCAGCGGATAGGGAATGGCCGCGAAGATGGCGCGGATCGTTTCGAAAAAGGCCTCAAATCGTTCCTCCCGGAGATGTTTGGAGAGGTTCAGAAACCGGGAATATGCCCTGTCAGTGCCGATAAAGGTGGCGAGCAGATGCTTCAAAAATGCGGTTTTGACCTCCTTGTTCGGGTAGTCGAAAGTGTATATCTGATCCTCGACATCCTTGATGGTGATATAGCCTGTCTGAAATAAAATCGCCTCGGGCTTCAGGTTTTCGGGCTCGTATGTGCTGAACACGGTTTCGTCGCTCTGCAGGTTCTCGATCCGGGGCAGGGAGAACTGCCGCTCCCGCAGAAGATCCACAAGGAAAGTCGGGGTTCCGGTCTCGAACCAGTAGTTTTTGAAGGCTTTCTGTTTCAGAGCCGACATGACGGAAAATGGATTGTACACCCGGATCTCCTCATTGGAAAACCGGTATCCGTCATAATGCGCGGCAAGCCTGTCGATGGCTTCTCGGTTTGAAATCTCATGCTTTTTTGCCATTTCGGAAATATATCCGCTGAAGTACCGTTCCAGCTCTGCCTGTGTGTATCCGAGCATGTCGGCATGATCATCAGTCATGGAGATGTCTTCGAGATTGTTCAATTCAGAAAAGATGGAGACCCGGCTGAACTTGGAAACCCCCGTAAAGAAGACGAAACGGAGGCATGGCGCAACATCGGCGCCCTTCAGCACACCGAAGAAATACTTCATGATCTCCCGGTTCTCCTTCGCGATTTCAAGGGCTTTTTCGCCTTTGCCCAGATGGGAGATGATCGGCTTGTCATACTCGTCCACGAGGACTGCAACCGTTGCACCGGTCTCTTTTTCAAGGCCGGTGATCAGTTCCAGAAACTGCATTTCCAGAAGATCCGTTTCAATCTGCACCCCGTACTCCTGCGCGGTCCGCTTCAGGATTAGAGAAAGGGCGTGTCTCAATATTTCAGGGCTTTGATGGGAGATCTGGTTGAAGTCGATGATCACCACCGGGTGTTCTTTCCATTCCCAGTTTCCGTGTTCCGCGATCCAGAGCCCCTCGAAAAGTTCCTTTCTCCCCTGAAACAGATGTTTGAGCGCGGAAACAGTCAGGGATTTCCCGAATCTGCGGGGACGGGACAGGAAATAATACTTTCCCCGGCGGGCCAGCTCGAAGAAGTGCCGGGTTTTATCCACATACAGATAGCCGTTTTCGCGAATGCTTCTGAAGGAAGAATCGCCCACCGGCAGATATTTTGCCGTCATCATCCGTTCCTTTTCCATACCTCCTCCGTCATCATTTTATATTCCGAAAGCCGATGCAATCCGGGCCATCTCCGCCTGCCGCTCTCTTCTTCAACTCCGCTGCAACAACCGCCTGCGGAATCCGCTCCTGCTCCAGCCGGTTCTTTTCCGGATGATCAACCAGTATCTGAAACATGGCCTTTTCTTCCGCGGTCAGATTCGGCGCTTTCGGAATCGCACTCTCCTTTGCCGACACCGCAAACCCCTTGAATACACAAAAGGTCTCCCTGTCCATCAGCAGCGATTTGACTTGGGGAAACCATCCCCGCAGCTTCGACAGAATATCGAACCCCGGCAGATCGATATCCCCCCAGTACAAAATATCCTTATCCTTGAGCCACTTCGCGTGCCGCAGGTTCAGAGCCTTGTATCCCCCGCCGAAGATCACGATGCTGCTGCGGACTGCCGGAAACGCCAGAAAGGTCATCTCGTTTTCAGTGATGAAAACCTGGCCGCAGGGCAGGTTCAGGCGCGCAAATTCCGACAGGGACAGGGAGAGATCGCTGAGGGAGGCCGGTAAATCAGGCGCGGCCCCGGGATCGAGAATCCGGAACCATACCCGATCCTCCTTGCACCGGAGGCCGTAGCGCCCCACGAAATCTTTTTTTTTACAATTGGAATCGACAGCATCGGGGGAGAGCAGAACATCGAGCAGGTTCGACAGGATTCCTTTGTTCTCCTCGATGAACTTCGTATGGACTTCCACCGGCAGCTCCCGGATATACAGCCCCGGCCTCGGATGTTCCATGAAATAGCGGCAGACCTTCAAGAGGCCGTCCCATCTTCCGGCATTGGCGATCACCGGCTTCGGGTTTGCGATCAGCCATTCTTCCAGTTCCGGAATCCGGCTTCGGATCAGCGCTGCATCTTCGGCAAAGGCTTTGAATTCTGGATCTTTTTCGATGAACCGGAGAAAATCGGCCTCGGTTTCGAAAAGGATCTGATCGGGCCCGGTCTGCATCCCACGCTTGTGGGTGTTGACCGTCTTCATCCGCACCGTATAACCGAAGCCCGTCTTCGACTTCTCCTCTTCCATCAGCCGCTCGAACTCGGACAGCCCTTTGACATAGGGATCCGTGCTCTTTCCCTTGTCCCCCGGAATCTCCAGCGGGAAGAAGTTCTCACCTTTCAGATGGGCCGCCAGAAACCAGCGATTGTAAATCCGCTCCGCCTTCTTTCTGATCTCCTTTGGTGTGATCATGAATCAGTTCTCAGCGGTCAGCAGGACACCTTGAAGGAAAGCGTCCTTGCGATCCCGGTATTCCGACAACGTCATGTTGAAGACCTCCGAATCCCGGTCATGTTTGTTCTGCACATAGTGGACCGCCCGGATATACTTCTCGGCAACGGAGATCTTGTCCATGGGCGTCACCACCATCACCTGCAGATTGAGCTGCTTGAACAGCTCCATTGCAAAGACCGCGTTGTCCGGATCGACCTTGCTGAAGGCCTCGTCCACCACCACGAAGCGTAGAGAGCGTGGGGTGAATCGCTTCTGCCGGATGCCGAACTGATACGCGATGGCCGACGCGAGAACTGTGTAGGCCAGCTTCGATTTCTGCCCTCCGGAGAGGCTCTGGGAATCCTCGTAAAAGCATTTCTGTTCATCACCGTCCCGGTACCGCTCCTCTGCGCTGAACCGGAGCCAGTTCCGGGTGTCGGTGACGTGCCGGCGCCATCCATCATCGGATTTCATCTTTTCGATCAGTTCCCGGATTTTGTGATATGCGGCTTCGATTTCCTGATCCCTTTCCCGGACCAGATGGTACTGATTCGGGATGGCTTCCCGGGTCATTCCCTTGAAATCCTTTATGGCCTTGTCTTGAGCATCCTTGCTGGTCAGCCGGAGATAGGTCCGGGGCGCAGTGCTGTAGTCGATTGCCTTTAACGAAGAATTGATCTCCCCGATCGCTCTTTCGATCTCCGAAACCTGGTTTTCCAGAGCGGTCTTGAAATCGACGATATCATCGATGGCCTGCTTGTTCAGATATTCCTTGAACCGCTCCCGATACCGGGGCAGATCATCTTTTTCAACACTTTCGAAGAAGCTTTTGTATTCCGACAGGTCTGCCGCTTCAACGCTCAGATGATGGGCTTCGGCCTTCCAATCGGGAAACGCCGACCGGATCTTCTCCTCGGGATGCTTAAAGTTTTCCATATGCCGGGTCAGCTCCTTTTCCGCGCGTTTCACCTTTCTCAACTCTTCGCTGTACTCTCTGTCAATGTCCGCTTTCACGGCTTTCTCTATGCAGTCGATGTTTTCCAGCGTCGCTCTTCTTCCGGTTTTTCGGATATAGGGCAAAAGATGATCCGCCGCACCATCGAGATCCGGTTCCGGATATTCCGATAGGATCTCGGCATTGATCTTGTATTCCTTCTCATGATTTTCGATCGTGAGTTCACTCCGGTTGATCTGCTTCTGCAGGTCGTTCCTCTCCCCGGTTTTCCGGCCGATTTCCCCCTCGATTCTATCTTTCTCCTCCTGCAGCGCCCGCAGTTGATCCGAACTCTCTTCGAGCTTCTGTTTTTCCGCTTTCAGTTCCTCGATCTCCATTCTGGGGGACTGCCAGTCCAGGTCGGAGAAACTTTGGTAGTAGGAAAGGCGGCTTAAAACATCCTTTTGATCCTCCTGCATTTTCCGGGCACTATTGTTTGCCTGTATCTCCTTTTCAGACTGCCGGATCTGCGCATCCAGATCCGCCGCCGCCTGCTTGATCATCCGGATCTTTCGGGCATTGTCCCAGCCCAGAACATACCGAGGCCGCTCCTTTATCCCGGGCCGATCATCCTTTTCATGCCGATCCTCATTCTTTGTAAGACCTTCGGCGGTCATTGCCTTGGGCATCCGGCGGAATTCCGCCAGATCATCGGTGCAGATGTAGTCGAATCGTTCTTTGATCCGCTGTTCGATCCATAGGCAGAAGAGATCCTTTGATTTCAGTTCCAGCTTGTTCAGCAATGCCTTCTCCGTCGGCCGACGGTCGAACATCTCCTCTTTCGGGTGATTTTGAATCAAATGATAGATCACCCGGCCCCGGAGATCGGTCCCGTTGACGAAGCGATTTACCTCGGCATAATGGTCTTTGGGAATCAGAATGCAAAGGGCGAAGTTGTGGAGCAGCCGCTCGATGGCATTCTCCCACAGTCGCTCCGACTCCCGCACCCGGATCAGCTCCCCCGGAAAGGGCATATCCGACTCCCGGAGGCCCAGATGATCCGTTATCATCTTTCGAATGCGTAGATTGGCATCGGGGATATTGTTCTTCCGTTTCCGCAGGGACGCCAGCTCGTCAACAGCCTCCTGATGGGATTTTTTCGCCGATTCCAGTCGGTTTTGAAGCGCTCTCCATTGCTCCAGCAGCCGTTTCTCTTCGGCATCGACCTCAGCCTTCCGATCTTTCATCCGCTCTATGGTTGCCAAAAAGCAGGATTGATCCGGATTTTCCGGGAAGCCCATCTTCCGGGCCAGCCCATTGTATGCTTCCATACGCTCTTGCCGGGCATGGGCCTCTTTTCCCAATCGGTCCATATCCTTTTGGATCTCCCGGAGGCGAACCGAAACCGCATTGCTGCTGATGACAGCCTCCAACTCTCTTCTTTTTCGGCGCCGTGCCTCGATTTCATTTTCTACCGTTACCATTTGCGCCTGAAGCCTTTCCAGCACGATCCTGCCTTCGGCCATGGCTTTGGTGAGCAGATCCGTTTTTTCACCGGCAAACCACGGGACGGAAATGGTCTTGAGATATTCCAGATGTACCAGCTTCTCCTTCTGATCCGTATACCGATTCCCGACATCCATGACAGGTTTGAGCAATTCCAGTTGCATCCCGGCCTTTTGGATGGAACGGTAGGACTCTTCAAGATTTCGGGAATGGTCGATCAGCTTCCGGAACATCTCCTCGACATTGTTCTCCTCCAGCATATGGTTCCGGATAAAGGTATCCAGATTGTCCATCTCCTTGATACCTGCCGTCTGGGAAAAAAGGGCCAGGGCCTTTTCGGATTTCAATCCGAATGCCCTTGAAAAGCGCCGCTGATAAGGGGCAAACTGGGTGTGGAATTCGGCCTTGCAATCTGCCGCCAGGCGCTTCCGCCATTTCCCCTCCGGGTCGATGGAACCAAAATGCTCCTGAATGCTCAACTGGCTTGGAGCGATGATGAACCAGCGTTTCAGATCATGGTTGGAAAAACAGCGGAACTGAGCAAGGCTGAGGGATTCCCCGGTATCCCTGTTGCAAAAAACGCCCAGGATCAGGGAAAAATCATCATTGTCCCGTAGAAAATTGACCTCGGCCGACAGCCGGTCTTCTTCCCGGGTCTTCTTGTATGCCCCGAGGACATAAGATTTCTCGGTCCGCTCCCGTTTTCGGTCCGCGCCCGACGACTGGTTGTAGTGGCGTTTTCCGGCCGGAACCAGCAGGGTCAGCAGGGCATCCACCAGGGTAGTCTTCCCGGAGCCGTTTCCGCCGGTAAGCAGGGAAAGATTCCCCTCGGGGCAGATCTTCCAGATCTTCCGGTCGAAGGTTCCCCAGTTGAAGAGTTCCATCCGCATCAGCCGAAATCCGGATGCCGGGTTTTCCGTATCAAACAGTTGCGTCATCTGCTTCCTCCAGTTGTTCTCTGATGGTTTCCAGCATCTGGTTGGTTATCTTTGCCTTGATGATCCTCCGGATTTCGTAGGTCAGCACCTCCAAACCATCCTGCGGAGCGGACGCCGCTTTCAAAAATCCATAGGATACCGCCTTTTTGATATCGCTGTCGATCCGGTTCAGCCCCTTTACCTGGTTGGTCTTTTCCCCGAGAAGAAGCTCCATCGCCTCTATGATCTCCTGTTTGGTGATAAAGCATTTCGTGGCATCGAAAGTACTGCTGTCGAACGCCTCCAGGCGTTCCCGCAGAATCAGCAGCAGCAGAGTCAGCTCGTAGCTGATGGCTCTCCGGCGCACCAGCCGGGGCAGTTGTTCGACCTCATCTTCCCGGTCCGGCTGGCTCAAATAGGCAAACCCTTCCCTTTCATCCAAGTGTAAAACTATACCGATCTGCCAAAAAAACTGATGGATTTGCCGTTGAAAGGAGGTCACCTTGTGCCAGATATCCGCGTCATCATCGAATACAGCACCCTGCAGCAGGCGGATGACAGCCCCTGCATAGGGAAGGATCTTTGTTTCATGTTGTTCAGGGTCCATTGTCGCGCCTCCATGCTCTTCTTTATCAGCGGGTGTAAATTACCCGGGGCATCTCGATGGTGCGCCCTGGCATCTCGTCTTCAAAGAGTTCAATTCGAACGGTCTTCTCCTCCTGAATGATATGTCTGGGAGAGGCCGAAGCGATGGAAAGATAGACAATGATCTCCGCCAGCCCCCGGGTGAGGGGATATTGTCGAAGAACCGTTTCCAGCGTCACCTGCTTCTGCAGATTCAAAAGATCCATGATGTTCTTTTCGAGCTTTTCCCTATCGATCTCAAACTGCCTGAAAAGATCCTCCAGATCGGCCTCCTCCAGATTCTCGCCGCCGATGGTTTCGGGCTGCCGATGAAGCGAGGCCTTCTGCGACTTTTGGCCCAACGGGCGATCCATCACCATTTGAACCCCGCATCCATCCTCGATATCGATAATGTCCTCCCGGTCCGGCAGACGATCCCTGCAGGACAATGCCCTTTTACGGATCTCCGCAATCAGGGAAAGGGTCTTCTGACGATCCTGCAGTGCGGTTGCACTGAGTACCCTGTTCAGCCGCTCCGCCATTCGATGGTTGGATTCCACCACTTTCTTTCCCGCATGGTAAAGATCCGTCTTGATATGCCGCAGAAAATCATCCTTTTCGGAAATAGATCGTCCGTCCAGTATTTCGAATATCTGATCCACCAATCCTTTCAGCTCGTTCTGCATATTGATGGACAGCAGAAAATTCCAGAAGGCATAGAAGGATCTCCCCTGATCCGATTCCGCCAAGGCATCGGTAGCATCCAGCGCATATCCGACAATATCCCCTTTGGAAGCATCTCCTTGGACCTCCCGGTCGTAGATCTTCTGGCTGATCGCCTTGAAGTTTTCGTCCACCTCCTTGAAATCGGCGATCAGATCCCGGCCCAGCCGGTTGATCTCGTAAAACCGCTCTTTGATCTCGGTGTCCGAGAAGATCTCTGCCCTTCCGTCCGCGCGGATCTTCCGGATCTGTGCATCGATCTCGCTCTTTCGCGCCTCCAGCTCCGCAATCCGCTGTTCCGGATCACTGGTACTCTGCTCAATCAGCTTCCGCAGCTTTTCAAAGATATCCCGAAACCGGGATTCCGTGCCCACAAAGGACTTCTTCTCCAAAGATTGAACCCACTGCAGCGCCTTTTCGGTCCCCGGCGTCAGTTCGTGAACCGAAGGCCCCTTTTCATCGGGAAACTTCCGCAGATACCGATTCTCCTCTCTGCACCAGTCGTCGATATACCTTCGGGCCTTTTCCGCATATCCGCTGAGGGAAGAGAACCGATCCGCATCGGCCGGAGCTTCGGGGTCGTCATCATCTGCAAATCCAAGCGCTTCCAGCCAGTCGGCAAGGTTGTAGATCAGCTCCTGGTTGGGAATGGTCAGGCGCTGTTTCTCCTTGAATTCCTGGTACAGAAAACTCAGGATCAGGGGCGCATGCCGGGCTCTGAGGAGCTTGACAGCCGAGGACCGGGAGAGGAGATCATTGAAGTTGTCGTAATGTTGCGTCATCGGATCAAAACCTTTTTTTCTGTCCCTGTTCCCATTTCTCCTCCTCCTGCATTTCGCACTTCGAAGCGAAGCCGATGATCGCAGTACCGGCTAAAAAAATTCAATCTCCGTTGCCACCGCAATCCCTTTCTTCCGGCAGAACCTCATGGCTGTTTCGGCAAAGCCGCCCACGGAAAAAAAGGCCGGGATCACGTCCCTGTCCGGGTTCAGCCCGGCAAAAACCCGCGCCTTCTCCAGAAAATCCTCGACGGCCTGCAATCCGACCGGCGTCTGGGTCTTCTTCACCTCCACCACCAGGATTCGGCCGCAGGCAGACTCCGCCAGAACATCCACCTCCATCTCCTTTCCGTCCGGCCGCTGATACTTCACCCGCATCGCGGCATGGATGATGTTCAACTGCGCATCATCGGAAACATTGGTGAAATACCGGGACAAAGGAAACCGTTTCTTGCTTCTGAACTCGTTGAAGAGCAGGTATTCGGCCATCATCCCGCTCAAGTGGTTGATCATCCCCCGCAAAGAGCGTTTCTCTTTCTTCTGGCGCTGGATCTCCTCATGGAAATTCTGTTTCAGGTCGGTCCGGGGAAGATCGGGCTGGTAGGTTGCAATCTCCTCCTCGAACCGGTGCTGCAGAATCATGTAGAGCGTTCCATCCGTCAATCCCTGGTATCGAATGTCGGAACTCCCCCGCTGGATCAGATCGGCCTTGACCATGTTCTGCAGAAGCCTCTTGATTTCATTCTCATCGATGGTAAGCCCCAGTTCCCGCTTCAGTTCCCGGGGCGTCCATTCCCGTTCGGAATGTCTGCTCAGATGAAGCATGATCTGTTTGCTGTTGACGGTATTGATCCGCTTCAGGGAGAGTTCGATATACTCGCCCCAGGTCATGGACATTTCCGAATCCCGGTCTGTGATTTCGTGATGAACCGCGTTGACCACGCCCTCTTCCTTAGTCAGATCCCGATCTTCCACATCACTCTGGATCACGCAGGAGATGAAAAACGGGTCAGACATGCACAACCGGTTGATCTGCAGGGCCGCTTCATTGGTGATGGGTTCTTCGAAATGGGCCGCGTAGCGATATACCGCCTCCAACCCGGCCTCCGGCTCAAGATACGGGTTCATGGCGTACCGCTTCAGCCGACCGGCCTCAAGATAGGTGTCAATGATGTTGATCAGCCAGCCCACATAAGAGCCGGTGACCAGCATGGGCGCGAGCTTGGATTCGGCCAGGTCGTGCCAGGTGCCGGGGATGGTCTCGTCCCGCTCGGTCTGGCCGGCGGGGCCGCGATAGATGTATTCGCCCGTGTTCTGGAATTCGTCGATCATGACCAGGAAAGAGGTATCGAAAATCATTGCGTACCGGTGCGGCGCGGTGCTGGCCGTATGCCACATGGAATCATGGCTGTTATCGTCCTTTTGGGACTTCATGGCATCCACATCGACCACGAAAGGCGCCATCGATTTTGAAACGCCGTATTCCCGGATCTGTTCCATGGTCAGGGTATTGGCGGCCATCTTTTCATCCCGTTCCAGAAAGGAAATATAGTGGGTTGCAAAGGTCCGGTAATAGATGCTCGCCAGATCCGGAAGCCACATCTTCTTTTCCGAAATGTTGATGTAAAATGGAATTACCTCCCCGTTTTCGCTCCAGAGCCGGTTGAAGATCCGCTGTAGGATTGCGGTCTTCCCGCTCTTCCTTCGGGCAAGGATGGCCCTGGATTTGGAGAGGCGCTTGGGAATCCGTGAGATCCACTTATTGAAGAGGGCGAACTCTTTTTCCCGGCCAACGAGAAGCTCAGGATTTCCGATCGATTCCGGCAATGGGTATTGCATCATTTTTCTGTTCCTTTTCTATCGGATTTGAAACACGAACTCCCCGTCATCCATGCTCAGATTGTCGAACTGGGGCCGCTGGCGGCGTCCCGTGGCCTTTTCCACCTTCTCTTTCACATAAACGGCTATGATGTCAATCCTTTTTCCCGGACACGGAAGACGCCGTCCCCCTTCCATTAAATTTCCATAACGATTCATCATTCAACTTCTCTTTTCATCTCAAATTATGATAGAATACTCTTATGAAAAAGAAGATCATAGCGGCCATCATCATTCTTCTCCTTCTCGCC
Source organism: Desulfobacteraceae bacterium (assembly GCA_011390135.1). Taxonomy (GTDB): domain Bacteria; phylum Desulfobacterota; class Desulfobacteria; order Desulfobacterales; family JAABSP01; genus JAABSP01. The sequence goes on from JAABSZ010000057.1 coordinate 15,135, forward strand.
GGCATCGGATACGGCCTCTACGCCTATTTCTGGGCCCAAGAGGAGAATCCTGACCAGCTCACCCTCTACGGCAACGTCGATATCCGGGAGGTGGAGCTTGCCTTCAAGGTGAGCGACCGGATCGAAGAGATCCGGGTGGAGGAGGGAGAGCAAGTGGAGAAGGGGCAGATTCTTGCGGTTCTGGATACCCGGCAACTGGAGCAGAACCTGGCCCGGGCACAGGCCCGGCTGGAGGCCCAGGAGATGGAGGTGGAAAAGCTTCTATCCGGAACCCGACGGCAGGAGATCGACAAGGCAAAGGCCGAGACGGCCGCAGCCGAAACCGAGGCCCGAAACGCGCAAAAGACCTACAGCCGCTTAAAACCCCTGGGGCCCGAAAATCTCGCGTCCCGGGAACGGATAGATGAAGCCCGTTTCCGTGCCGAAGCTGCGGAATCCCGCCTGTCGGCCACAAAAGAATCCCTCAATATGGCCCAAGAGGGGCCCCGGGAGGAGGATATCGGCGCGGCAGAGGCTACCGGCAGGGTCTATGAGGCCGAGATGAACCTGGCCCGACAGAATTTCGAGGACGCAACCCTTCGCGCGCCCTCCGATGCCGTGATCCGGAACCGCATTCTCCAGCCCGGGGACATGGCCTCTCCCCAGCGGCCCGTGCTCACTTTGGCACTCATGAAACGGGTATGGGTGCGGGCATATGTTTCGGAGCCGGATCTGGGAAAAATTTTTCCGGGCATGCATGCCGATGTCTCCACCGATACCTATCCGGAAAAGACCTATACCGGATGGGTCGGCTACATCTCCCCGACTGCGGAATTCACTCCGAAATCGGTGCAGACCGAGGAGGTCCGGACCCGGCTCGTCTATCAGGTGCGGGTCAATGTCTGCAATCCGAACAACGAGCTTCGTTTAGGCATGCCTGCCACTGTCTCCATTCCTCTGGATCAGCCTAAAGAGAATACATCTCCGCCCCGGTGCAGGGAGGCGGGATGAGTCCATCGGAATCGGATTCCGGAACTCAATCAGAGCGGCAGGAAGAGCCGGCCCTGGAAGATCGGGAAGACCAAAAGATCGGGAAGGCCGGGAGAGTGCCCTGGAACTGGAGGGGGTAAAGAAGAGCTTTCAGCAGGAGAAGCTCACCATCGAAGCCCTCAAAGGGGTCAGCTTCAAGACGCAGAAGGGCCGTATCACGGGCCTCATCGGCCCGGACGGCGCGGGCAAGACCACCCTCATGCGGATCTGCGTGGGGCTGCTGCTGCCGGATGCCGGGAGCATCTCCGTCATGGGAAAGGATGTTGTCGCAGATCCCCTGTCGGTTCAGTCGGCCGTCGGCTACATGCCCCAGCGATTCGGACTGTATGAGGATCTTTCGGTGCAGGAGAATCTCGATCTCTATGCAGATCTTCAGGGGGTTCCGAAATCGGAGCGGAAAGAGCGGTATGAAGAGCTGATGGGGATGACCCGCCTCGGGGAATTTACGGACCGGCTCGCGGGCCGACTCTCGGGCGGGATGAAGCAGAAGCTGGGGCTGGCCTGCACCCTGGTCCGCTCCCCGGAATTTCTCATCCTGGACGAGCCGACCGTGGGGGTGGACCCGGTCTCCCGGCGGGAACTCTGGTCCATTGTCTCCCGGCTGGTGGAGAAGGAGGGGATGAGTGTTCTGCTCAGCACCGCGTATCTGGACGAGGCCGAGAGATGCCATGAAGTGGTGATGCTCCATGAGGGGGAGGTGCTGGGGCATGGGCACCCTGCCGATTTCAGCCGGAAAGAGGAGGGCAATGCCTACCGAGTGACGGCCCAGGGAATGAAGAACCGGGAGATCCAGAGCCGCCTGGCCCGGGGGGAAGGGGTGGTAGATGCGGTGATCAGCGGGGACGGGGTCCGCCTGGTGATGGCAGCCGATCATGAGCCCGATGGAGAAAAGCTGCTGCCCGATGCAGAAGATGTCGAGATTGCATCTATTCCCCCGCGTTTTGAAGACCGGTATGTCTCGATCCTCAAAGCTGAGAAGCAAAAGGAAGAAAAGGAGGGGGAGCCGCAATCTGGTGAAGCATCTGAACCCGGGGATCATGAGAATTATCCGGAAAAAAAGGATCAGAAGAAGAGGAGATCCCGGGAAGAACCGGGAGGCGGGGATGAGGCCGAGATCCGGGTGGAGGGGCTGAATCGGAAATTCGGAGACTTCTATGCGGTCAAAGATGTCTCATTCGATGTAAAGGCCGGGGAGATCTTCGGCCTGCTGGGAGCCAACGGCGCGGGAAAGACCACCACCTTCCGGATGCTCTGCGGCCTGCTTCCCCCCAGCGGCGGTACATTGAGCGTCGCGGGGGTCGATCTGAGATCATCTGCGGCCGAGGCCAGGGCCCTCATCGGCTATATGTCCCAGAAATTCTCCCTCTACGGCAGTCTCAGCGTGCTGCAGAACCTCCGGTTTTTCAGCAGCGCCTACAATCTTAAAGGAAAAGAGCGAAAAGAGCGGATCGACTGGGCTCTGGATCAGTTCGATCTGAGAGAGCGGGCCGAGGCGGACAGCAGCGAGATGCCCCTGGGCTACAAACAGCGGCTGGCTCTGGCCTGTGCCCTGATGCACAAGCCCGAGATCCTCTTTCTGGACGAGCCGACCTCGGGGGTCGATCCGATGGCCCGGCGGGAGTTCTGGAACCGGATCAACGCCCTCTCCCGGGCCGGGGTGACGGTGCTGGTGACCACCCATTTCATGGAGGAGGCCGAATACTGCGACCGGCTTGCGATCATGGTGACCGGAGAGATCCTTGCCCTGGGAACGCCCCATGAGATCCGCGAGCAGGCATCGGAGAAGAGCGGTAAAGAGGTGACGGATATGGAAGAGGCTTTTATCGCGCTGATCGAGGAAAAGGATGACGGAGAATAAAATTAAGGAAAGAACGATAAGGAGAAGAAAAATAAGGAGAATATGGCGCGGCTCGGGGGGATGACCCGGCTCTGGGGGCTGGTCCGGAAGGAGTTTTTCCAGATCATCCGGGACCCGAGCAGCATCATGATCGCGTTCTTGATGCCGGTCTTTCTCCTGCTCCTCTTCGGATACGGCGTCTCCCTGGATGCCGAAAATGTGCCGGTGGCCATCGTCACAGAGGGAACCGGAAACGAGATCCAGCGGTTTACGGCCGCATTCGACCAGTCCAGGTATTTCGAACCGACCTACTACTGGAACATGAAGGAAGCGGTCGATGCGCTGATGGATCATCGGGTCGATGGGATCATCCGCATTCGGGAGGACTTCTCCCGGGATCTTGTCAGGGGCGGCGGCGCGCCCATTCAGGTGATTTTAAACGGCGTGGACGCGAACACGGCCCGTCTCGTCTCCGGATATGTGGAGGGGATATGGGCCGGCTGGCTCGAGGACCGGGCCCGGATGCAGGGGACCGATCTGGCGCTGCCGGTGGAGCTGCACCACCGGATCTGGTACAACAGCGAGGTGCGCAGCCGCAACTTTCTGGTTCCGGGGCTGATCGCGGTGATCATGACCCTTATCGGCGCGCTTCTCACAGCCATGGTGATGGCCCGGGAATGGGAGCGGGGGACTATGGAATCGCTGCTGGTGACGCCGGTGCGCATCCGGGAGGTGATCATCGGGAAGCTGATCCCCTATTTCGTCATGGGGATGGGCGGGATGGCCCTTTCGGTGGCTATGGCGGTCTGGCTCTTCCATGTGCCGCTCCGGGGGTCTCTGTGGCTCCTCATTCTTACATCCGCGCTCTTTCTCCTGGTGGCCCTCGGCATGGGGCTCCTCATCTCCACCGCGGCCCGGAATCAGTTCGTGGCGGGTCAGATCGCCATTATCGTCACCTATCTGCCGGCCTTTCTCCTCTCCGGCTTTCTCTTCGACATCGGCAGCATGCCCGAAGTGGTCCAGTGGATCACCTATATCGTCGGGGCCCGCTACTTCGTGGCCATCCTCCAGAGCCTCTTTCTGGCCGGCAATATTCCGTCCGTGGTGCTGTTCAACAGCGCCGCACTTATGCTGATGGCCGCGCTCTTCCTGGGCCTGAGCCGGCTCAAGACCCGAAAACGGCTCGATTAGGGGGAAATTAAAATGTTTCACAGGATTGCCGCACTGATCATCAAAGAGTTTCTCTCCCTGATGAAGGACAAGAAGAGCCGCCTGACCATCGTGATACCGCCCATCGTGCAACTGCTTGTCTTCGGGTATGCCGCGACCTATGATCTTAACGATGTTCCCATCGCGATCTACAACCAGGATCAGGGGGAGGCCGGAAGAGAGATGCTGGCTCGATTCTCCGGATCTCCGAACTTCAAGATCGTCGAAACCATCTCCCGCGAGAGCCGGATCGCGCCCCTCATCGACAGGCGGGATGTTCTGCTGGTGGTGCATCTTGGCTCCGATTTCAGCCGGGATCTGCTGCGGGGGAAGAGCGCCCGACTGCAGGTGATCGTGGATGGCCGCAACTCCAACACCGCGATGATCGCGATCAATTACGTTCGGGCCATCGTGACGAGATTCAACGAAGAGTGGCTCTTCGAGCACGGCGGGATCCGGCCCCCCGCGCAGTTGAATACCCGGGCATGGTTCAACCCGAACCTGGAGAGCCGCTGGTATATCGTGCCGGGGATCATCGGCCTTTTGACCCTGGTGGTTACCATGGTCGTCACCTCCCTTTCCGTGGCCCGGGAGCGGGAGCAGGGGACATTTGACCAGCTTCTGGTCACACCGATGCGGCCGCGGGAGATTCTGATCGGAAAGGCGGTTCCGGGATTCATCATCGGCATGGTCGAGGCCACCATCATCATCCTCATCACGGTCTGGTGGTTTCAGGTCCCGC
>JAABSZ010000058.1:0-19932 GCA_011390135.1 Desulfobacteraceae bacterium
CGGACCTTCGATGCGTCCCAGGGAATCGAAAGTTGGGCCTACCGGTCATTCAAAGCGGTGATGCTCGATAAGGATTTCGGCAAGATCGGCTATACCGGATATCTGGCCGGAGTCGACAGCAACGCGATCAATATGATCCATCCGGCCATCGAGCCGGGCGTGGACCTGGGCCGGTCTGAGATCATCCGGGAAGCCTCCAGGATGAAGGAGGGCTTTTTCTCCTATATGTGGCAGAATCCCGGAGAGATTTCCCAGCGGGAAAAGGTGGCCTATCTCACCTATTTCAAACCCTGGGATCTGGTGATATGGGCATCTTCTTATAAAAATGAGTTCTACTCCCTGGTCTCCCTCGATGTGCTGGAGGAGAACATCGTGCCCCTGACCTTCGGAGAGGGCGGATACGCCTTTGTGATGGATCGGGAGGGGGAGATGCTCATCCACCCGGCAGGAAATGGGGCCTTTATTCTGGATCGGGCCGATGCGGCCGGCAGAAAATTCGTATGGGAGATGATCGAAAAGGGGGAGGGGAACATGAGACTCCTCTTGAAAGACCCCCACGCCTGGGGCCGGGACGCGGATGTGGACGCGGACACGGATCTCCCTCTCCCCGGCACCGGGGAAGCCGAAGAATACCTGCTCTATTACAAGAGCCTTCCGGAGATGAACTGGATCATCGGGACCCTGCTGCCGATCTCCCCGATGTATGATTTTCTTGGCCGGATTAGGCTGCTGACCATCGGAGCCATCCTCATCGGCGGCATGATCATCTTTTTGTTTATCTCCCTGCTCTTCCGGAGGATGCTCAGGCCCATCTCCCGGATGAAGCGGGTTTCGGATGCGGTCTCCCGGGGGGATCTCTCCGGGCGGATCGAGGTCACCGGAGATGATGAGATCAGCGTCATCTCCCGACAGTTCAATACGGTGCTGGATGATTTCGAAGGGATTTTGGAAAAGATCCATACAGCAGCGGCCATACTGGTCGATTCCCTGCACGATCTGACCGCCTCCTCCCAGGAGATCGAAAGCACCTCCAACGAACAGGCCGCTTCGGTCAAGGAGATCGTCTCCACTATGGAGGATTCGGATCAACTGGCAAAGGGGATCGCCTCCCGGATCAATGAGGTGGCCAGTATCGCCAAGAATACCCAGAAGGCCGTGGCCGACGGGGTCGTACTGGTGGACCAGAGCCGGGGGAAGATGGAGGAGATCAAATCGGCCAATGCTGAACGGATCGCAGGGGTAAAGATGCTCAACGACCGGGTGGAGAACATCTGGGAGATCATCACCCTGATCAATTTCATCGCGGATCAGACAAGGATCATCGCGTTCAATGCAGAGCTGGAGGCATCGACTGCTGGCTCGGCCGGGAAGAGCTTCCGGATCGTGGCCTCGGAGATCCGGCGTCTGGTTGACAACACCGTAACCTCCACCGGCGAGATCCGAACCAGGATCGACGAGATTCAACACGCGTCGGACCGGCTCATTCTCGCGTCCGAAGAGGCCACGGAACGGATTGTTGAAGGATGGGAACTCTCCCAGGACGTTGGCCGGGTCTTTGAGGATATCCTCAGTTCTGCGGAGATCTCGGCAGGTTCTGCCAATCATATCGCACTCTCCATTCAGCAGCAGGTTTCGGCCTTTGAGCAGATTCTTCTCACCCTGAAGCAGATCTCCGAGGGGATCGATAATTTCGTTCTTTCCACCCGATCCTCCACAGAAACCTGCCAGCGCCTGGAAGAGACCGCAAATCGGCTCAACAGGATGATAAAGGGGTATGGTATCGGAAAGGGGAAGGAAGAGGTGCTGGAGAGGAAATGAAAAACGAAGAACTGCTGGAGGAGATCGAATCCCGGGGCGAATCGGAAGATGCCGCGGTGGAAGAGGAGAAGATCAGATTCCTGATCGCCCGCATCCGACAACAGAGCTACGCCTTTCCCGCGCAGGGGGTCCGGGAGATCGTCACCGATGCGCCCATTCATAGGATTCCTTTTGTTCCTCCCTATATCCGGGGGCTGATCGATCATCGGGGTGAGCCCCATACGGTCTTTGACCTGGATATCCTCTTTGAAAAGCAGGTTCTGGATGCAGATACCTATCTGATCTGCGATCTCGATGGAGACAGGATCGCCTTTCTGATCTCCGAGATCATCGAGATCATCAGCCTTCCGAAAAGCGGGATTCATGCTCTTGGCGATGGGGAGGATCAGGGGGGATTCTTTGCCGGGGCTCTGGGCATGGAAGAGGAGGAGATCCCGATCATCGGCATCCCCAGCCTGATCCGGAAGCTGTCCGATGATCTCGAAGATGATCTCAGAAGATGATCTCCGAAAAGGATAGGGAGAAAACCCATGATTTCCTGATGATCGAGACGGTTCAGCCATCAATCATCATCAACCGGGAACAGGTGGCCACGGGCCTCTCTTTGCCGGATCTCTTCCCCTTGGCATCTTCTTACCCCTATCTGACATCCTGGGGAAAGGCAGGCGGAGAAGGAATTCCACTGTTCGATCTCGACAGGTCTCTGGAAGAGGTCTTTACCGCTCAAGGGCCCAAAAGCGGATTGCGGGTGGGGCTGATCACAGATGTTGCCCACTTCCATCCCCGTAACCGGAATCGATGGGAGAAGATCCTTTCCAACTGTCCCGAGAGGCTTTCCGGGGATCGGGTCGGTTTTCTCGTTGACAGCAGGATTGATATTGTAGAGATTCCCATCCGGGAGGTGCGGCCCCTGCCGGTCAATCTGAAACCCCGATACAGAGAGGAAGGAATCATAGGATGCCGCTTTTATCCGCCCCATCGATTGGCTTTATGGATCGATCTCGAGCGGCTCCTCTTTATCCAAGCATAGAAGCCGAATATACCTTATGATCCTAATATGATCCGAATACTCATCGTCGATGATTCAGCCCTGCTCCGAAGCATCTTGAAAAATCTGTTCCAGAATGAGAACGATCTCCTGCTGGCCGGGGAGGCGACACACGGGCAGGGGGCGCTTTTTGCGGCAAAAGAGATTTCTCCTGACCTGATCATCATGGATATCGATATGCCGGTGATGGATGGTCTGGAGGCAACCCGGAGAATCATGCAGGAGGCCCCGACCCCTGTGCTGGTGATGGCAAACGGCCTCACCCCGGAAGGGATTCGCGCGGCCATCGGGGCCGGGGCCGCGGACGCGATGGCAAAACCCTCTATCGATCAGTTCAACGAGCCCCTTTTTTTAGCAGAATTTCTGGCCCGGGTCCGCACTCTTGCCCGGAAGCGGAGATCGGTTCCGGCAAGTTCAGGGGCCGGAAACCAGCGCGCTCCGGCATCGGGGCAAACTTCCGGAACCGACGAAAGATCCTCCTATAAACTGGTGGTGATGGGATCTTCCACGGGCGGGCCCGCGGCGGTCAAGACGATTCTTGCGCGGCTTCCGGCCGATTTTCCCCTTGGAATCATTCTGGTGCAGCACATGGAGAGCGGATTCATGGAAGGATTTGTCCGATGGCTCGACGAGACCACGCCCCTTTCCGTGAGAATCGCCCGGCATCGGGAGGTGATTCAGCCCGGAAGCGTCCATATCTCCCCGACCGACATCCATCTCAAGATTCGCTGGAACCGGCTCTCTCTGGAGAATGGGCCCCGGGTTCTCAACCAGAAGCCGAGTGTGGATCTGCTCTTTGAATCGGCCGCAGCCGAATATAGGGAAGGTGTGATCGGGGTTCTGCTCACCGGCATGGGCAGAGACGGGGCACAGGGATGCCTCTCCATTGTCGGAAAAGGAGGAATCACCATTGTTCAGGATCAACCCACTTCAGCCATCTACGGAATGCCCAGAGCCGCAGTGGAGCTGGATGCGGCCACAAAGGTCCTGCCACTGGAGGAGATCGCTCCGGAACTGATGAGGCGGGTGAAATATCGGGTATGAATGATTCTCAACCGGCAGGCTTCTCCATTTCGGAAGGGGCCTTTCAGAAGGCGCTCCTGGCCGTGGAGATTGAATCGGGCATCCGGCTGCCCGATTCCAACCGGAGAACCCTCATCTCCTTTCTATCGGGACGCCTGACAGCTCTGGACATGGATATGGAGAGGTATCTGCGCCATGTCTGGCGGAACAGAGCAGAGTATGCCGCGTTCATCGACGCGGTTACCATCAACGAGACCTACTTCTTCCGGGAGGAGAAGCATTTCCGGATATTGAAAAATCATCTCCTGCCCCAGTGGGACAGGAAAGGAATCCAGTATTTCCACTTCTGGAGCGCCGCGTGCTCCTCTGGCGAAGAGGCCATCTCTTTGAATGCGATGATACATGGAATGCGGAAAGAGAAGGGGGGCCGAGGAATCCGCGCATCCATTCTGGCCAGCGACATCAATCCCCACTCCCTTGCTCTCTTCACGCGGGGGATCTACACCCGGAACGCTTTTCGAAAGGATGGTTCAGCCTTTAACGGACTTCTGGAGCCCTATCTCCGCCGGGAAACCCATTCGGTGATCATCGATGATTCCCTCCGAAAGGAGATCGATATCCAAAAGATCAACCTCTTCAGGGATGATCTTTCGGAGTTGAAGGAAAGGTTCCACCTAATTTTTTTGAGAAATACACTGATCTATATGTCTTTGGAGATCCGCGGGGAAATTCTGGACCGGGTGGTGAAGACCTTGCGGCCCGACGGCTATCTCTTCCTCTCAGCATCGGAGGTCCCCCTCATCTCCCACCCTCTTCTCGAACTGGAGCAGGTTCAGAATACCTATTTCTTCAGGAAGAAGAATCCCGAGGAGCTGCGCCAGGGGGTCAATCCCAATCCAATATGCGAAGTCGTCCCATCGGATCTGGGGGAAACAGGGGCGATTCCCCTCTCCATCGAGAGAGTTTTGCCCAAAAAAGAGATTCCATTTGCAGGAGAGGTTCGGGGAAAGTATCCAATCGATACGGAAAAGATTCTCTTCTATGCGAGCCAGCGGCTCAACAACCGGCTCTTCACCGCGCAGCAGGATATCAATTTCTCCTTTGCCCTCCAGTTTCTCCATATCATCTGGCTCATCGGCGAGAACCGGTATGCCGATGGCCGGGATCTGATTGAACTGATCGATCCGCTGCTGCCGAAAAATGAGATCTCCTGCTATCTCTGGGGCTATCTGGAACTGGTCCGGGGAAACCCCCAGAAGGCCGGGTTCCGGTTTTCCGAAGCCCTCCAGTGCAACTCCGGATGCTGGCCGGCCCGTTTCTATCGGGCAAATACCCTCCGGGAGGAGTATCCCCGGATCGCAGAACGGGAGTATGAGACCTGTGCCCGGGATATCTGCTCCTATATCGATCAAAACCAGTACCATTACCAGTTTATGCTGGAGGGCTTCAACGCGAAATATTTTCTCGATATGTGCCGCGAATGGCAAAAGCGGCTGAAGGAGGATCGCAGATGGCCCTGAGCCGGGATGCCTTCATTGAAAAATACCTCGATGAGCTGGAGGGAAATATCGGCTCCATTGAAAATGCTGTTAAGGGGCTGAAAAACGACCCCGAGAGCCAGGATGATCTGAGAAACCTCCTCCGGTCTATCCATTCGATCAAAGGCTCTTCCAAAATGCTCAAGTTCGACTGTATCGAAGCGATCGTTCATGGCCTGGAGGGGGTCTTCAGGGGCGTGGCCGAGGGGCGCTACGATGTCTCACCGCGGATGATCCAGCTCGGATTTCTGACGGTCGATTATCTCCAAAACGGGAAAGAGAAGATCCGGACCCAAAAGAGCGATGAACTCCCGGTGGCCGATCTCTTCGAGGTCTTTGAACGGGCCCGTGCCAATGAGCCATTCTCCCTGGATCACCTCCGGCCCGAAGCAGCGGAGCCTGTAGAGCCGAAATCTTTTGAGACCGATATTCCCCCGGAATTCAGGCTTTCGGTCTCGGATAAGATCCAGGTGCGGCTGAGCCGGATGGAGACGATCATCCGGAAGTTCAACAATCTCATGATCCGGCAGTTCCGGATGAAAAAGGAGTATGACGAAATCCGGGATCTGGAGAGCCATTTCAAGGAGATGCTGGGGAAATTCTCCGGCGATAATGGCCAGATCCCAATGGGTCATGATTTTCTGGATCGTATCCGGCAGCTTCGGAAGGGCTTTGCCGCGGACCTTCGGATGCTGGAGCGGAGCGCACAGGAGATCCGGGAGGAGATCTACTCTCTTCGGATGCTCCCCCTGGATCTGGTGCTCCAGCCGGTGAAGGAGATGGTCGCGGATATGGCCGAATCTCTGGGAAAGGAGATCGAATTGACCGTCTCCGGCGGTGAGATCCGGCTGGATAAGCTGGTTCTGGAGAAGATCCATGACCCGATCATCCATCTTGTGCGGAACGGGGTGGACCACGGCCTGGAGAAGCCGCTCCAAAGAACGGCCAGGGGCAAACCCCGGGCAGGGCGGTTGACCATCGCCTGCAGCCGGGAGACGGAGCAGGTGGTCATCCGGATCGCGGATGATGGCCGGGGCATCGATTATGAGAAAATCCGGGAGAAATCCATGGCCATGCATCCGATGCAGGCCGAGGAGATCCGGGTGATGGATCGGGATGCGCTCAATGCCTTTATCTTCTCCTCGGGCTTTTCCACCCTTTCCCGGGTGGGGGAACTTTCGGGCCGGGGGGTGGGGCTGGATCTGGTCCGGTACAACATCGAAAAGGTCAAGGGCAAAATCACCCTTTCCAACCCTCCGGAAGGAGGCTCGGAGTTTCTGCTGACTCTTCCCCACTCCATTGCCACTGTGGAGGGCTTTTTTATCGGGGCCGGAAAGAGCGATCTCTTTGTTCCGGCAAATTTTATCTCGGAAATCATGTTGATCCACCCCAAAGATATCTTTACAATGCTCAACCGCCGCTCCATCCGGCGCCGGGAAAAGGTGGTTCCCATCTATCGCCTCTCGGGGATTCTGGAAAGAACCCTGACCGATGCGGAGATCGAGAAGGGACCCGAAGAGTACCGTTCCCTCATGATCATCGACTCGCTGGGGGAGACCGTTGCCGTGGAAGTGGATCGGGTGGTCGAATATGCGTCGCTGGTCCACAAGCCTCTGCCGGAGAACCTGAGCGACCTGAAGCTGGTGCAGGGGATCGTCTTTGACAAGAACTTCCGGATCATTCCGATCCTTCACATCCCTGAGATTTTAACCCGCTTGAAGCGAATGCGGGAGATGGAATCAAAAAAGCGGTTCTCCATGGAAAACCGGGAGTACAAGAAGATTTTGCTGGTGGAGGATTCTGATTCGGCCCGGGAGATCGTCCGCTCGGTTCTTGCGCTGGAGAACTACAATGTGGTGACCGCAAGTGACGGCATCGAAGGCTTGGAGCGGCTCCGGGAGCACCGGATTCATCTGATCATCACCGATATCAAGATGCCCCGGATGGACGGGCTCACCTTTGTGGAGAACATCCGGCGGGAGAGCGGATATGAATCGACGCCCCTTATCGTGATCACGTCTGTTGACGATCCTGAGATCCGTGCCCAGTTTTATCAAAAAGGGGCAAACGCCTATATCCTGAAATCGGAGTTTGATCGGGGCAATCTGATTCAGGAGGTCCGGACCTTGATCGGATAAGAATTGATCGGATAAGATCGGATAAGAGAGGAATATCGGAGGATCAATGACACAGGGGAAAAAGATTCTGATAATGGAAGATTCGGACCTGGTCGCGGGAATGCTCTCCCAATTTTTCGAATCCGAAGGCTATACCGTCTTTCTGGCCGAAAACGGCGCTTTGGGGATTGAACAGGTCTATGCAAAGATCCCGGATCTGATCATCATGGATGTGGAGATGCCCCTGATCCAGGGGTATCAGGCCAGCCGTCTGCTGAAAAGCCGGCGCGGCGTATCCCGAATCCCGATCATCATGCATACCAGCCGCTCCGAGGACAAGGATCGATATTGGGCTCTGGATTCCGGTGTGGATGCCTTTATCACCAAGGATTTCGACAATCTTGAAAAGCTGCTGGAGAAGGTGAAGGAGCTGATCCAGGGACCCGCGCCCGACGCGGGAATCATCGCAGAGGATGGACGCTCCGTCAACCGGGAGACGGTTTTCGAGATGGTCGGCAATTTTCTGGACGGGCAGCTTTTCAGAGCCACGGTGGTCAACATGCTCGGGGCCGTGGGCAAACGGATCAGTTCGGTCTCCGAGACCGTGGACGGGGTCTTCGATGTTTTGAGCAGGGTCTGCGAATACCATATCTGCACCATTCTCCTGCGATCCCACAAAACCCCGATGGCCTACATTCGTCCCGGGGCTCAGATCTACCGGGCCGATGCCGAGGATTTCCTACGGGTCTGTATGAACGACTTCAACGCGGATCTCCCGGACATGGACCTGGAGAGAACCCGGCGGATCTTCTCCGGCATCGAGACTCGCAAGGACTTCGAGGAGATGCGGATGGACGCGCGCCGGGTCAGCTCCTATGCCTGTTTCCCCATTCTGGGCAAGGGGGATGTGACCGTTGGGACCCTTCATGTGGGCCATCTCGCCAACAACTACTATTCCGGACTGGTCGCAGAGAACATCTCGGTCTTCACGCGGCACGCCGGCCCCATTCTCGAGAACACCCTCCTCTTCAACCGGGTTACGGAGATGGAGAACCGCATCCGGACCGTCTTTTCCAAGTTCGTCCCCGGAGAGGTGATCGAAGAGCTGATGGACCGGGATGCCGAGGACACCTATCTCCGAGGGGAGAAGCGGACCGTCGCGGTACTCTTCTCCGATATCCGGGATTTTACCACCATTTCTGAGAACAACTCGGCCGAAGAGGTGGTCTCCTTTCTGAACCGGTATTTCGACATCATGGTCCGGATCATCCGAAAACATGGCGGAACCATCGACAAATTCATCGGCGATGCGATCCTGGCCATATTCGGTGCGCCCATCAGCTATGAGGACAATGCCAGCCGGGCGGTCAAGGCCGCGACAGAGATTATCCATGCGCTCGGCTCTGTGGACCCCGGCATCCTCCTGCTGCCGGAAGCGGGGCTGGAGATGGGCATTGGCATCCATGAGGGGGTCGCGGTCGTCGGCAACATCGGCTCTGCGGACAAGTTCGACTATACGGTGATCGGCGACACGGTCAACCTCGCGTCCCGGCTGGAGGGCTTGACCAAGCATTACCGGAAGACGATCATCGTCTCCGAGACGGTCAAAGATCGGGTGGAAGATGATTATCTGCTGCGGGAGGCCGACACGGTCAAGGTAAAGGGAAAGGATACGGCAACCGGCATCTACGCGGTGGAGATGGATCGGGAGCGCTTTGACACCGATTTCATGAATGCCTACGGAAAAGCCTTGAAGCTTTACAAGATGGGCAACTGGAACACTGCATTGGAATACTTTTCAGCCTGCCGGGAAAAGATTCCGGAAGATCCGCTGACGGAGATCTTCATGGATCGTTGCCGGCGGTTTCTGGAGAATCCGCCGGAGAATTGGGATGGGACGATCTCTTTGGATTTCAAATAGAGAGAAGGAAGGCTTATGCAGCAAAATCCAATGCCGACAAATGAACAGGAAAAAATGCTGATCCAAAAGATCCGCTCACTTTCTCCTGAAAAAGTATCTCAGGTCATCGATTTCATCGATTTTTTGAGCTACAGGGACAATGAACGGCAACTGATCCGTGCCGCCTATCGAATTACGGAATCGGCCCTCGGAAAAATCTGGGACAACCCCGAGGATGATATCTATGATAGCTTATAGATTCGGGGACATTGTTCCTGTTTTTTGTTTCATAGCTGTTCCTCTGAAAATCCCACATTGACCAACCTGAAAGAAATCGGTATAATTGCATTTTTATTTATCGAAGGATCTTTTTCGGAAAGGAGGTGATACGGAAATGGGCAAAGGCGACCAGAGAAGCAAACGAGGGAAAGTCTGGCGGGGAACCACTGGAAAAACCCGTCCCAAAAAGGCCAAAAAGGATAAGCAGAAGCAGGAAAGGGCCGAAGAACAACAGCAGGAGGAGCAGGCTGAATAAGTGGTTTCCTCTTTTTGATTTCGGGATCGGCCGCATTTTTTGTTGCGGCCGTCCCGAAACCCTTTCTATTTTCAGGAGGTTTCCGTTTTGCCACAGCCATCAAAGTCGAAGGATGTTCCGGTCACCTATGGGGATTACCGGCAATGGACGGATGATGGACGATGGGAGATTATTGAGGGAATCGTTTATGACATTAGTCCTTCACCATCCACAAAGCATCAGACCGTTTTGAGGGAACTGCTTTTCCAGATCGCTTCGTTCCTGCCGGATGATTCCAATTGTGAAGTCTTTATCGCTCCTTTCGATATTCGTCTCCCCGAGGCTGATGAACCGGATGATGCGGTAATCAATGTCGTTCAGCCGGATCTTTCTATGATCTGTGATCCTTTGAAAATTGACGAAATCGGATGCCGTGGGGCACCGGACTGGGTTATTGAAGTTTTATCCCCGCATACCGCTTCTAAGGATCATATCCAAAAAAGATTGTTGTACGAACGCAAAGGCGTTCGGGAATACTGGCTGGTGCATCCGCTGGATGAGATGGTTACCGTTTTTGTTCTCGGTAATGACGGGAAGTATGAGCTGCCGGTGTTTCGGGAAGGGAAGGGGGAACTCGGAGTAAAGGCGTTGCCAGGTCTGGTTGTGGATCTGGATGCGATATATCGTTAAGGGCGTTTTTTACCCTTTTCCCTTAATTCCATTTCTTGCAGGAGGATTCTCATGTCACTGCCTTTATCGAAGCCGGATAGCTCGCCGATCACTTATGGTGTTTATCGGCAATGGACCGACGAGGGGAGATGGGAGATTATCCAGGGTGTTCCTTATGACATGAGTCCCGCGCCTTCCACCGAACATCAGAGCGTATTGGGAGAATTATTCTTCCAAATTCGAGCCTTTTTATCGGACAGAAATTGCAGGGTCTTTATGGCTCCCTTTGATGTTCGTCTTCCGGAAAGGGATGAAGCGGATGACGCTGTCATCAACGTGGTTCAGCCGGATATCACTGTTGTCTGCGATCCTTCCAAAATTGACAAGAAGGGGTGCCGAGGCGCGCCCGACTGGATCATCGAAGTCCTTTCCCCCGGAACATCCGCCAAGGATTATAACCAAAAACGCTCATTGTACGAGCGCAGAGGGGTTCGGGAATACTGGCTGGTCCATCCGCTGGATGAGATGATTACCGTTTTTATTTTAGGAGACGATGGAAAATATGAGCCGCCGGTTTTTCGGGAAGGGAAGGGAAAGCTGGAAGTAAAGGCGTTGCCGGATCTGATTCTGGATCTCGATACGGTATTCCGATAAAGAATATTTCTGTCTCTTTTCATTTTCATACGACCTCTCGCGAACCCCTTTCGAATAAATCATATCCCTGTTTTGTTACCCCTTGGGTAATGTTTCTTGACGAATTGTATTTTGAACAGTATATATTTACCCAAAGGGTGAATATTTGAAGTTGTTATCCGGATAATCATCGTGGAGATCCGATTTCGAACGCGCAAACTCGAAAAGCAGTATACCCGGCATAGATTTGCGGAAAAGGCATATGGCAGAGATGTGGCACGAAAATTCATCCAGAGGGTCAACATCATCAAACAGGCCCGGGATATCGATGAACTCTGCTCCCTTCCCGTGCTGAGATGCCATTCCCTCAAAGGGAACCGGCAAGGAGAGTGGGCCGTCAAACTGACGGGCTTTTATCGGCTGATTTTCACACTCGAAGGCGACCTTCTGGAGATTGCCTGTATTGAGGAGGTAAGCAAGCATTATGACGATTAATCAGAGTGCCATCCATTCGGATATCGCTATACCGCCGGGGGAGTATCTTGAAGAGATCATCGAAGAACTGGGGATGACCAAGGAAGAACTGGCGAGACGGATGGATCGTCCGGCTCCGAAGTTGAGTCGCATCTTTAAGGGAGAGAAGGCGATTACGCCGGATACCGCTATTCAGTTCGAGAAAGTCCTGGGTGTCCCGGCGCATATCTGGATCGGATTGGAGGCGGAGTACCGCCTCATCATTGCCAGAGACCAGGAAGAGAAAGGGCGGCGTAAATTGATGGACGAAGGGCATCTGATTGCCCGATATCGATACAATGATCTGGTCAAAATAGGGCAGCTTCCCAAGTATAATCAAACGATTGAAAAAGTCGCAGCGCTTCAGCGGTTTTTCGGTGTAACTTCTCTTAATACAATACCGGAATTGAGCCGCTATCGGGCCGCTTTCCGCGGGAAATCTCATGAGAATCGAACCCGGTCTCCTCATGCGCTTTCCGCATGGCTTCGGCTTGGCGAGAAAAGAGCCAATCGGATGGCGTGTTCCCCATTCAAAAAAAAGGATTTAAGGCGTCTTCTACCGGAGCTAAGGCGCATGTCCCGCCAACATCCGGAGACTTTTATCGAAGATCTCCGATACAAAATGGCTGAAACCGGAATCGCCTGGATGATCGTTCCTGTTCTTCCGAAGATCAATGCATACGGGGCCGCATTCTGGATACGCAGAGATAAAGCCGTATTGATGATGACCCTTCAAAGCGAATGGGCAGATGAATTTTGGCACCGCCTATTTCATGGAATCGGGCATTTCCTGTTGCATAAGCCTCAAATGATCTTCATCGAAGATGAAAATCCGATCACGGAGCATCCTGTTTTTGAGGCCGAAGCTGACCGGTTTGCAGCGGATACATTGATTCCTCCCAAGGAATATGCGCAGTTTTTGCAGGAGGGGGATTTCTGTCCGGATGCGATCCTTCGATTTGCAGATCGCATTGAAATCGATGCGGGGATTGTTGTGGAGCGCCTACAGCAGGATAAGTGGATTGAACCGTCAGAGAAGGATCATTTACGCGCCCGTTATGATTGGAGGAGTTTTCCGGAAAGGGATGTTATGAGTCCGTCTTTTTCGTCAGCTTCACCCCAGAATCAACCGCTGCGGATCACACCGCTCTCTTAAAATCCTCAATTCATCTACAGAAGGCGGAAAAATCTCTTTGGCCCGGGAGACATCCGCGTCAAATCCCATCCGCTCCAGCACCATCTCGGGCGCCACCCCGGGGTAGCAGCCCCGCAGAAACATCCGCTTCGTCTCTTTATCGAACCCCATCACCGCCAGATTCGTCACCACCATCTCGGGCCCGCCCGGGGAAAGCCCGGCCCGCTCTCTTCCGCCGGGGCCGTCGAGCCAGCCGGGGCTGGTGAGATAATCGAGTCGGGGGACGAATCCCCGCAGATCATGGCGCATGAAGATGATGGTCCGGCTCACAAATGAGGCCACATCACAGGCCCCGCCGCTGCCGGGAAATCGGACCCGGGGCCGTTCGTAATCACCGATGGCCGTGGAGTTGAGGTTGCCGTAAGGGTCGATCTGGGCCGCGCCCAGGATGCCCACCACCCGCCGGCCCGAAAAGGGGTTCTGCATGAAGGCAAAAGCGTCTGAAAGCCCCCGGTTGACCGCAGCCCCATACATCACCCGGGAATCCCCCACCGCAAGGGGCAGCTCCTCAAGTTGCGCGTCCATCGCGCCGGTCTCGAAGAAGATGACGCTGTCGGGCGCGCTGATGTGCTTTGCGGCCATGGCCGCGAGCATGGAGATGCCGGTCCCGCAGAAGACCACATCCCCGTTTCGGATCTCTCTTGCGGCCGCAACAGCCATCATCTCTTTTTCTGAGTATCGGGTCATCATCCGCACCTACCGCCTATCCAGATCCTTGGCATATCCGGTCCTTGCATCGGCCTGAATTCTTTTCAACCTCTCTTCTCCAACCTTGGCCAGAAGCCCGGGGTGATTTTCTGTTCCGTATATATATTCCTGAAGATATTCTGCATAGCTTTGGTCATCTTTGGCCATTTTCCCGAAGCGGGCCAGATATACCGGATCATAGTCATAATAGCGATAGCAGGCTGTCGGGTAAGCCCCATAGGGGATATGAACTACCGCATCGACCCGCAGATGGGGAATCTGATTCTGCTCCGGATACTCCCGGAGACGATCGGACTCCACCAGCTCATCGCAGGTGAGAATCACCTTTTCTGCCGAAAGCGCCTGCTCCACATCCGAAAATGGCAGCCCCTCGATTCTCGCAGTCCCCTGAGCATCGGCCTTCTGGACATGGAGGATCGTCACGTCCGGATGGATGGCCGGAACCAGCACCACTTTCGGTACATCCCCCCATTCGCCAAAGGGATTTTCCATCACCGTCAGCTTGCTGTCCGGCAGCCGCGGATCATTCTCCCGCATCTCTTTGGAAAAGCCCCATCGCCGGACGATGTCCGTTCCCAATCCCGATCTCGTGGGGAGAAAAGGCACGCCCATCGCGCCGGCCTGAAACCGGAGGCTCATCTGATAGTTGGAGTAATCCTCCACCCGAAGGGTCCCGGCCTCCACCGCCTTCCGGAACCGGATGCAGGTGGAGGCGAACCGGCCGCTGCCGGCATACGCGATCTCGAGATTCTCCACACACCCGCCCCCGATCAGCTCATCCACCCCCTGACCATTGGAATGCGCATAGAGATGGATGCGGCCGATCCGCTGCCGGATGATCTCATAGACCGCGGCCATGGGATTCCGGTTGATGGTGAATCCGCCGATGGAGAGATGGCAGCCGTCACGGACGAACTTTCGGACCGCGGTCCGGATATCCGTTACCTTATCCGATCCTTTCATTCGGGTCCTCCTCTGCCAGTACCTTCCGGATCACCTTTGCCAGGTCTTTTCGGATAATCGGCTTCATGATAAAAGCCCGGATACCTCCGGCCTCGGCCGTTTCCGCGCTCACCACCGCGCTGAAGCCGGTACAGAGAATCACCGGAACCTCTGGCCGGATTGCCATGATCTCTCCGGCAAGATCGAGGCCGGTCATCCCGGGCATGGTCATATCTGTAATGACCAGATCGAAATTATCCGGTGCATCCCGGAAGTGTTTCAGGGCTTCGCTGCTTTCGACCGTGGCCGTCACCCGGTAGCCGAGCCCCTCCAGCATCAGCCGGATCATCTCCACGATCTGGGGTTCATCATCCACCACCAGAACCCGTTCATTGCCGGCCGGAACTTTTACATGGGATTTTGTCTCGGCCGGAACAACCTTCCGGATATCGATCACCGGCAGATAGACCGTAAAGAGAGATCCTTCCCCGGGTTTGCTGGAGACGACCACATGCCCCTTGTGCCCCCGGACAATGCTGTGAACCATGAAGAGCCCGAGTCCCGTGCCCTTGCCCACCTCCTTGGTGGTATAATAAGGATCGAAGATTCTCTCCATCACCGACGGCGGAATTCCGCTGCCGTCATCCTGAACCGAGAGAACCGCATATCTTCCGGGACGGACTTCCCGGGGCAGTCCAGGCAGGTCCGATTCCACCTGCCGCTCCTCTATTGATACGATGATGCGGCCCTTGCCTTCGGTCATGGACTGGTAGGCATTGGTGCAGAGATTCATCATCATCTGATGGATCTCCACGCTGTCTGCGGATACGGGGCCGCAGGTGTCGTCGATCCTTCGAACAATCTCCACCGTTGTCGGCAGGGATGCCCGCAGCAGATGAAGGATCTCCTTGATGATGAGTTGAAGCTGAACCGGCCGCTTCTCCTTTTTGCCGCTTCGGCTGAAGGTGAGGATGTGCTGGATCAGATTCTTGGCCCGATCCGCGGCCTTGAGCACCTCCCGGAGATTCTGCCGTATGCGGGTTCCGGGGGTCAGATCCTCCACGGCCATCTCGGTATATCCGATGATGGGAAAGAGGATATTGTTGAAATCATGCGCGATCCCACCGGCCAGGGTTCCGATCGCCTCCATCTTCTGTGCCTGATGGAGCTGCTTCTCCAGCCGTTTGGTCTCGGTGATGTCGATGATCACCCCGACGATTCCCCCCACATCCCCGCGGATCCGGGAGAAGGCGGCCTTGTTGAAGATCACATCCCGAAAAGAGCCGTCCGCGTGGGTGAGGGTCGATTCAAAGCGCTGAACCCCGCCCTTTTCCAGCAGGGCTTTATCCAGCTCCCGGATCTTTTCGGCTGAATCGTCAAAGCTGAGATCCTCGTCGGTTTGGCCGATGATCCGGTCTCTTTCCAGACCCCGGTATTTTTCAAATGCCCGATTGCACCCCTGGTAGATCAGCCTCCTGTCCTTGTAATAGACCGGGTTGGGAATCCGGTCTATCAGCTCCTGGAGGAAATGGATCTGTTCATTGCGCTGTCGCTCCGCGGCCTTCTGATCCGTTACATCCCGGCAGACCGCAAAGATCATCTTGTCGTCGGTGAGGGGAAATGAGTTCCAGGAGAGCCAGCGGTAAAGGCCGTCTTTGCAGCGGTAACGGTTTTCAAAGGCGATCAGCGGCACACCGTTGAAAAGCTGTTCTCCGGCCCGAATGGTCGATTCCAGATCATCGGGATGGACATAATCGAGCCAGCCGCATGAGAGCAGATCTTCCTCGGTCCATCCCAGATTTAGGGTCCAGGCCGGGTTGACCTGTTTGAAATAGCCGTCGAACCCGGCCACGCAGAGCATATCGATGGAGAGGTTGAAGAGGCGGTCCCGCTCCCGGGTGATCCGGTTCCGGTCGCTCTCCAGAAGTTCGTGCCGGCTTCTGTTCTCCAGAATAACTGCAAGCATCTTCACCGCGTTCCGGATCAGGGCGATCTTTTCCTCCGGAACTTTTGCCGCATCTCCGGAGGAGATGGTGATCAATCCGAAAAAATGGTGGGCAGTGGCGATTTCAAAGCGGCTCCGGCTCTCCTTTCCGTTGTAGGAATGCTTTTCCGGCGCCCGCGTAAATTGAAATTGAATGCCGCTGAAGATCGAATCGAGGGCATCCAGAAAGAGCTTTTGAATCAGTTTCCGATCCTTTATCTGCGACAGATTGACCATCAGCAGAAAGAGATCGTGTGCAATATGATCCATCAGAAGAGGGCTTTCATATCAGGCGGTCCGGGAGAGGAACTCCGGTGCATTCTCTGCCAGCCAGTGATCCGGGTCCTGATAATAGGGATTTTCAGTTATGACCCCCCCGCTGATGGTATAGGGATGGGTGCGAAGCACGCCCATGATGGTCGCGCCCGTGAATTTGTTGACATTGTACAGGCAGATGCTGATCCAGGGCTTTCCCGGAATGAAGTAGTTGAGCCGGGACTCATAGGCCATGAGATGCTCCACGCCCGGAATCGCCTCCAGTGCCCAGACCATCTCGGCCGTTGCCCGGATGTTTTTCTTCCCGTCCTTTTGGCTCTCGGCATAAAAGGCATTCAGGCCATCATCCATTGCCCAGGGAGAGAATATGCCCTCCGGATAGTAGAGTTCCTTTGCCGATGAGAGCTGAAACCGGTTCGGATCATCCGGATGTGCCCCGCAGTCCGGATACCGGCGGGCATATTTGTCTTTGAAATCGGCCTGACTCATCTCCACAGGGCAGTAGAGCTGAAGATCGCCATCCCGATCCCCCCTGTTGAGATATCCGAATAGGATCTCATCCCTTTCGGCCTCGGTCTCATAGAGGCCGCAGATGTGGACTCCCCAGTTGCACTGGTATCCCCCGAATCCCAGTTCCAGCTTCGGCTGATCCGATGTCCTGATATACATGGCCTCCTCCTTTCTCATCATGCCCCTTCAAAAGAGGCTTCTCATTCTTTCCGGATCTCTTCCATAGATGTCGCTGTGACCACCTCCATTCCGGCAAATGCCGGCTCATGGAGCGGCAGCAGAATATCTGCTGCCCCCTTTACTTTCACCATTGTATCATATGCCTCATAGGTGTTCACATGGGTTCCCGGCGGAATCACCGACATCTCCATCGCGCGGATCTCCTTTGGCGGAAAGAAGTTTTCCATGATCACGCAGAAGCCGGTGATCGCGGCCTTTCCATCCGGCGTATCGACCATTATGGTCATGCCGCCGTCCGTATGGATCGGCGTATGGATCATCTCGATGCCGTCTGTGATCTTCGTATCCCCGGAAAGGCTTTGGATCTGCCCGTTCTCCTCCACATCCTCGATGAAATCCTCCAGATACCGGAAATCGAGGGGATGGGGATCATGAATCCGCGCCATCTCCTTCTCGTGGACATAGATCACCGCATTTTCGCATTTATAATCATTCTCGCAGTGGTCATTGTGCAGATGGGTATGGATCACGATGTCGATATCTGCGGGCGTCAGCCCCCACCGCTTCAGCCCCTCTTCAAAGGTGTAGATCCGCCCACCGATCGCCTTCTCCCGATCATCGGACTGAATCGGGGCCATCTCCCCCGTATCTACGAGGATCTTTTTGTCTCCGCCCTCCAGATACCAGGAATAGATGGGAATCGTGTAGGGCTTTCCATAGTCGTGCTGGTGGGTCATCATTCCCTTGTCAAAGACCTTGGTTCCCACGACAATTGGATGGATCAGGTATTTTGCCATTTTGGAAAACTCCTCTTCTTATCGTATCATCTTTACGATATCAGGCTCCTTTCGGGGCGGGATCTCGGGGATCTTTTCCGGATAGCCGAGAATGATCGGGGCCACGATCAGCAGATCATCGGTCAAGCCGATCTCTTTTTGGATCTCCGGGTTTTTGATATTTCCGCCGAGCCCGATCCAGCAGGTTCCCAGCCCCCGGGCCGCGGCCGCAAACATCAGATACGCGGCCCCCAGTGAGCAGTCGATGGTCGAGGAGCGAAGATCTGCAGGTCCTGCAATATAGATGAGGCAGGGAGCATTGTAGAAGACATTGAAATCGGGCTTCCGGAGCATCTCCGCATACCGCTTCACCGGAGCCTCCGGGTCCTGCTCCAAATCTTTCAGCAGGCATTTCTTGCTCTCGTCTGAGAGCCTTTGCATCAAATCCCGATCATGAATCACGATAAAGCGCCAGGGCTGCCCGTGGCTGGAACTGGGGGCAAGACAGGTTTGCCGGAGGATCTCTGAAATGGTCTCATTTGAAACAGACTTGTCCAGATAATTTCGAACAGACCTTCTTTTTTTCAGGATTTCGGAATATTGCATATCTTTTCCTCCTCGGTTGTTCCGTTAGACTTCTCTTCTGAAATATGTGGCAAATCATACCGCATGACCGGACACAGGTCAAACGGATCTTCTCTATTCTTGACGAAAAGAGAGTTTTGGCATACCATCGAAAATAGAGAAGCCGAAAAAGCAGGGGCGGTTCCATCCAAAATCATCAGCTTCTTTCTTGAAAACGGAGGAGAATGACCGGCTTTACCAAAAATAGGAATTTCCATCTGCTGGATCACCCGGTGATCTCCCAGCGGTACTTTTTCCCGAAACGGGTGAAATATGCCCACCCCTTCTGGGTGGACGCTGATGGTGCGCAACTGGCCTGCTGCTATTTCGAAGGCCACCCGGGAAGCAGAACCATCATCCATTTCCACGGCAACGGAGAGACCGTTGCCGATTATCGGGATGACTTCGTCTCCATCATCGACAGCATGGGCTACAACTCTTTTCTGGCCGAATACCGGGGATACGGGATGTCCACCGGAAAACCATCTCTTTTTCAGATGCTCTCCGATGTGGAGGCCATCATCGAGACCTTAAACCAGCCGGACGAGAACCTGATCCTCTTCGGCCGCTCCCTCGGCTCCCTCTATGCGATCCATGCGGCCTGCATCTTTCCCAACATCGCAGGATTGATCATAGAAAGCGGAATCGCCAATCCCTTGGAGCGCCTTCTCATCCGCATCGACCCCAGAGAACTCGGCGCCACCGCAGAGGAGATCGCGGAGGCGGTCCATCGGGATTTCAACCACAAATTCAAGATGGACCAGTACGAGGGCCCCACCCTGATCCTTCACACCAAATACGATGGCCTCGTGGATGTCTCCCACGCGCACCGGCTCCGGGCCTGGGCCGCCGGCCCCACCACCCTGCGCATCTTCGAGCGCGGAGATCACAATTCCATCTTACATGTCAATTCCCACGAATACTTCAAAAGCATCGATGTCTTCCTAAGAGAGCACGGCCTATA
>JAABSZ010000059.1:0-19920 GCA_011390135.1 Desulfobacteraceae bacterium
ATTATCCGGACCAGCGGAAGAAGATCTCGGCCGGAGAGGCCATGCTGGTCTATTCGGCCCGTTCCCTGCCGACCCTGCGGCCCGTGGCGCCCTTTGAGATCGGTCTTCATGTGGAGAGCACCCGCCCGTCGGCCCCCAAAGAAGAAGGGGAAGGCGGCGGACTTCCGCCGGGGGAGCAGGGGCCGGGAGGTCCGGGTGAAGGGGGAATCCCCGATCCGCGTCGAGGCCCCGATGGCGGAGACCGAGGGCCCATGGCCAGAGGCCCGGGCGGCCCTCGGATGAACATTTTCGACATGGGCCCGCCCCGGGAGATCCGGGAGACTATGTGGGAGTTTTCCTACACCATCGATATCGAAAGCTTCGATGCCGAAGAGGGGACATTTTACACCATCGGAGTGGATGCTGCGGGAAGAGCCGGTATCCGCATCCCTGGTGTGGGCCTCATTCCCCTCTCCACGGGAACGGGACTGAGCGAATCTGACATAAAAGATCAACAGAAGAGCTTCTGGAGCCTCTATGTGGGCGATACGGCCGGAATCTTTTCCTCTCTTGCAGGAAGCGGAGGGCAGATCTTCCTCAGCCCTATGGTCCGGGAGGTGAACCGCCTCTCCGGAGAATCCTGGACACTGGAGAACCTCTATTACTCCGGAACCTATGTGCCCTTTCAAGAGAGCACCTTCGACGACTGGTCCCTCCTTTTGGATTATGAGGAGAAGGAGATGCGCCAGTTTGTGGCGATCCAGGGCTCCAAATGGTCCCAGGGAGCGGTTGCGGGAAATGAGACATCGGCATGGGTCAACTGGCAGGATTGCATCACCGGCGTCGGGGGAGGGGATCTGAGCGGCGCCTATTCCCCGGCCAACAATGCATGGCAGGCAACGGGCCGGCGGGTCTCCATGCGTACAGAAAACTTTCTTGAGATGGCGAGTACCCGGCCCGATGATCTGGCAAAACTCAATATTCCGGCCATTGAAGTGGGAAGAGCCGCGCTGACCGGATCGGGAAATCATCTTACGGTCCATCTGCCGGAGGTGGCCTTTTTTGCGTATTCAACGGCCGCGCCCCCAAGACTCTGGGCAGCAGGAGAGGTTGCCGGAGCCTTTACCGATACGCCGCAGATCGGAACCCCGGTTCCGCTTTCCGGAGACGGATTGCAGGCCGATTTCGTGCTTCAATCGTGGGGGGCTGAGAAATGGAATGCGAGCATCGACAACGGAACCGGAACCCTTAGCCGGATTGATGGCACGCCGAACCGCGCCATCCGTTTCCAGGGGGCCGGGGCCGGCGATATCGATGCCGGGGCTAAGACCTTCTCCGGGACCGGGGCCGGAATCGTGATCCCATGAAAAGCCATTGCATCATTCTCCTGCTTCTCCTCTTCCTCTTCCTCTTTGCCGTCTCCCCTTTGGCCCGGGCCGGAATCGTCGATTTCAAAGCCGGACCGGGCGGTATCGACGGCCATGCGGACGGGGCCGAGCTGGGGGAGGTGATGCAGGCCCTGAGCGAAAAGACCGGATACACGATTTTTCTCGACCAACGACTGGAAGGGGAGAGGATAAGCTTTTCTTTTGAGGCCGCAGTGAAGCCGGAAAGCGCCATTCGGCAGATTGTAGGGCCATACAGCCACGCCATCTCCTTTGCCGGCCCATCCCCGGAGCAGAGCAGCATTGAAAAGGTGTGGGTTTTTATGGGGAATGATCCGATTCGAGTCGATTATCTCTTTTTGCAACCGAACCTTTCCAGGGAGATTTCCGGAGAGATTTCCGGGGAAACATCCCCCAAAGAGGCCGCTCTCGCTTCTCCGGGCAGAACCTTTCCCGGCGAGACCGTCTTTAAAAAGGGGGCCAAGATAACCCGGAGCCCATTTGGAACACCGGTGATCCATCGGCCCAACCCTCTGGATCGCAGACCCACGGTGCAGGGGATGCGGAAAAAGCTTATCGAACATCGAAATGATCGGGAACAGAAGCGGCGGCGGCATAATCATGCGATGCGGATGGCCGCACAGCGGCAGGCGGCCCGGGAAAAGGCCGCATATGAGGATCAGAGGAATGAAAAGATCCGGAAGATGCTGATGAAAAAGGACAGAGACCATGAATAGAAGAGAGCGACTCAAAGAACGGCACTGGCAGAGATGGGGCTTCTGGGCGATGATTCTTCTTCTCCATCTGATGATCCTTCCCCTCACCGATGCGGCCGACATCCCAACGGATTTCCCAATCGATATCCCTTTCGATTCTCAGACGGATATTCCCCTGGATTCTCAGATAGATATCCCCTTGGATTCTCAAACGGATATCCCCCTGGATTCTCAGATAGATATCCCCTTGGATTCTCAGACGGATATTCCCCTGGATTCTCCGATAGATATTCCCGGGGATATAGAGATCGAGGATCCTTTTGATCCGTCAGATCCGTATACCGACATCCCGCTGGAACCGAATATCGGCGGATCTTTTGAACTCCGCACCGGTGTCAATCCCGATGCTTCGGATTTGGAACCCGAAACGATTACGCCAAAGAATTTCTCCGAATTCTTCGGTTATACCGCGCCTCCGGAACCAGCGCTGACCCTTGACGGAAGGAATGCCGCGGCCATTGGAGTCCTGTGGACCGGTCAGATCCCAGGGGATGAGATCGATCTTTACCGGGGAATCCAGGTCGTCATCGACACCAACGGCGATCAAACCTTCAGCCCGCTCAACTGGAATGATCCATCCCACCCCTGGAACCGGCCCGACAGCGGCACGCCCTATGATTTTACCGACGATCCCCTCTCCTGGGAATACACCTATCCGCCGGACTATCCGGACGGGAGCCTTCGCAACACCACCATCCGCCTCTCTTGGGATGAATCCTGCTGGTGTGCCCCGGAATTTCCCACGGAAAGCTTTGACTGGGCCTGGTATTTCGATCATAACGGGTACGACACTACCGAAATCCACTGGCTTGGGCCGGAAGAGGCCGGGATCACGGTCTGGGAGGGGAGGGATACCTTCTGGAACCTTCTGCCCAACGGTGACTACCGGATTCAGGTCACGCTGGATGCGGACGGCGACGCGCGTTTCCGCGAGAATGAGCCGACAGCGGAGATGCTCATCCGGATCGATACGGCCATTTTCCGGGGAAGGGTGGTGGACGGCGCGGGAGAACCGGTCCCCGGCGCTCAGATCTCGGCCTATTCCCCAAGCGTCTGGACAACGGCCCAAAGCGATGCCGAAGGGAAATTCATCCTGACCGGGCTGGTTTCCGGAGAGGAATATTTTCTGGAGGTCAGGGCCAAAGGAAAGGTGACGGCTGAGATCGGCCCCATCTCCCTTCAGGAGGGGGAGATGGAAAAGGATCTGAGCCCCATACCGCTGAAGGAGGCCGTGGCCATCACCGGAACCCTGAAGCTGGATGCTGACGGCAACGGCATCGTGGATGAGCCGGCCGATCTCTTTACCCCCTTCATGAGCCAGTGGGGTTGGGAGGTGACGGAGCTGGAGGTGTGGCTGAACGGATGGAACCTGTCGGGTCCGGGCTGGGGAAGCGGTTCCGCTGTGATCCGCGAGGGCCGTTCTTCGGTCTCCTTTACTCTTTATATCCCGGCCAATGATACGGGGCTTTATGAGGTCTCCATCAGCGCAGAGGGGTATGCAGCCCCTTCAATCCAGGTGATAACGGACAGGGCCGGGGGCGACGCCGGAACCATCGTGCTGACCCGGGCATCCATGCTCTTTGGAACCGTGAAACTGCCGGCGCCGGTAAAGATCCTGACCGATATCGAAGCCAATGCGCGAAGGATCGACGGAACCGGTGAAAACTATTGGGGCTGGGGGGAGATCGATCCATCGCTCGATGATACTGCCGGAACCTTCCGCTTCGACGGCCTGGTGCCGGGGGAATATGAGATCGAGGTTCGGGTGACGGGATTCAAACCCGCGCATCTGAAGAACGTGGAAATCCGACAGGGAGAGGAGAAGGATCTGGGCGAAATCCCTGTGGAACGGGGAAAGGCCATCTCCGGAACCCTCACCATCCTCGGCGACACAACAGATCTGCCGACAGAGGATTACAGCACCGAATATGATCCGGAGACCGGTGAGCCCGTTCCGGCCACTGAGATCAGCCTCTGGGTCGAAGCCTGGAACATCGAAGATCCTGGCCGCTGGAGCGGAATGGAGATCACCGCTCCCAGGGGCGTGGATCAAAAGGTCGAATATATTCTCGGCGGGCTGGAGAGCGGCCGCTTTGAGATCTATGCGGAGCTGTCTTTGGCAGAGACTGCCCGAATCGGCTATGAACTGATCGATGGCCAGGGGAATTCCCCGGTCTTCGTGGATCTGGTCGGATCGGTGCGCAAAGATCTCTTTCTCAAGCCCTTCGAGGGAATCGTTACAGGGAAGGTGACCGGAGAGGGGGTGGATCTCGACTATTCAAAAGTGATGGTCTCGGCCCGCCGGCCCTGGGACTGGATGCCGCCGAAGATCGCAACGGTCGAAAAGGGGAATCTCGATCCCAAAACAGGTGAATACCGGATCTCGGGCCTCGGCACCGACGAGTATCTCATCGAGGCCGGCATGTATCTCCAGCTCCCGGAAGAGGGGGAGGAGGTTCCCATGATGGCCGCGCCCGGTGTCGGCGATGTGATGGAGCGGGCCCTGGTGGAAAACGACGCGTCCCGGCCCACGATTCTCGATTTCACCCTGACCCGGGGATATTCCGTCTCCGGAAGGATCATCCTCAGCGCGGATGATCCCCCCATCTACGAAGGAGCCCCGGCCACCATCGAAAAGGATCTTGCGGGGCAGCCTGTCCGGGCGGTTCCAATGGATCAGTACTTCATGGGTGACGGGCTGGCAGGGGTGAAGAGCCCTCTGGTCGCGCAGATCACCGCAAATCCTGACGGAACCGGCGCATACCGGATCGACGGCTTGAGCCCCGGGGTCTATCTCCTGGTTCCGCCGATGATCTCTCTGCGGGAGGCATCGGAACAGAACCTGCCCGTTGATGTCGATTTTTCGGAGATGGAGATCCGGCGCAACTGGTCCGCGGACCCCATCCGGGTCGTGATCACCGATGATGATTCCCGGGGGCAGGATTTTGTGCTGAAAAACGGCCATTCGGTTCAAGGAACCCTGATCCTGCCGGAGGCCCAGACCCTTTCCGGCCAATACGATCAATGGCGCTGGACCGGCTATCTGGAACTCCAGACCCCGGAAAATCAGTTGCTGAGCCATGCCAAGGTCTTTTTCAAGGGCGACTTCAACAATTCCGACCGCACCGGATTCATCTTCGACCATGTGCCGGACGGGAAATATATCCTCTTCTTCTGGAGTGATCAGTATGTGAGCGCAAGCCGTCAGATCGAGATCCTCGGGAAGGACGCGGCTGTCTCCCTGGAGATCGAACCGGGGGCCAATATCGTCGGCAAGCTTGTGGATGCCGATACCGGGGCCCCGGTCACTGCAAAGGACGGCATCCGGGTCATCTGCATCGCCGACCCCTATGTGGAGGGGGGATATCGGGAGACCATCGATACATACGAAGACTACTTTCCCGATGATGGGATACTGGAGCCGGTGAAAGATTTGATTCCGGAGCCCGGAAGCACCATTGAAAGCGGTGATGCCCTGAAGGAAGGGGGCGGGCAGGGTTCCGCGGACCGAGAGAGGCCGCAGCCGGGCCGTTTTCATCTCCAGGCGATTCCGGCCGGACAGAAGTACCTTCTCATCGTGGAGGCCGAACACGGCATCAAGACCAGGGGCGCCAAAAACTATGTGGGCCAGGTCATCTCAGGGATCGAAGTGGCTCAAGGGATTACCGGTGATGTGGATGTGGGAACCATCCGCCTCCGACAGGGGATCACCATTACGGGACGGCTGACCCATGGCGATGGAAATCCCGTTCCCAATGTGGATGTGGCTGCCTTTCCATCGGATGCGCATGAGGGGTCTGCCGAGGCCCGGGGCGTTTCGGACCGGGAGGGGTATTACACGATCTTCGGCATCGACCCGGATGTGGAATATTACGACCTGATCGCGGCCGAAAGACCCTGGCTCTTCGATGACTGGGGCAAAAGGGTGGAATGGGGAGAGGAGCGGCGCTATAATATCCGGCCCGATCTTTTCGATGAGGCGACCGGGATGACTCAGAATGGTGAGATGGCCCTGAGAAAGGCTACCGCCAGCCTCTCGGGAACCATCACCATCCCCGAAAAGAACGAGTTCATGATCCCCTTCCTCTCCGAGGATGGCCAGAGCTATCCGTCGGCCTATATCCTGCTCCAGCGGAAAGGCGTGGTCTATAAGGATATGCTGGAAGGGATCGAGGGGCTCACGATGCCCAGACCTCCGGAGGCTCGGACCGCGCCCTATCGCATCGATCATATCCAGCCCGGAACCTACCGGATCACCTTCATGAACTACGGCCTTCCCCGAGCCGTGATCGACAATATCGCGATCCACGAAAATGAGCAGAAGGTGATCGATGCCGCATGGGATGACACCTTCTACAAGGTCTCGGGCGATCTTGCCCTTCTATCGGGCGGCTATCCCACGACTTCGGACATCTCCGGGGTTCTCTGCATGAATATGGCGGACCAGTCGGTGGTCTTCGGCCGGCTGACCAAAGAGGCCGACAACACCTATTCGTCATACGAGGTCGCGGGCCTTTCCGGCACGGATCGATTTCAGCTCATCTTCTACCGGGAATCGGGAACCGACAACGCGCCCCGGGTCTTTTCGGCCGGCGAGCCCTTCTCCACGGGAGGGCAGGACATTGAGATGGATGCGACCCTGACCCGGGATCTGGAGCCGACCTTCATTCTCCGGGCCATTCAGAGCGATGAAGATCCGAACCGGATTCGCATCGCCATCTTCAGCTCCGAGTATCTCACGGACAACCGGTTTGAAATCGCTGAAACCGAGCCCGGCGATGATCCGGAAACCGGGATGCTCTACCTCAAGACCGGCGGCGGGGAATTGAAGGATCTCGAATACGGCGAGGATAAGCGTTCGATCTTTGCCACTTACGAGAAGGTTTCGACAGATAAAACTGTGGAGATTCTGATCGCGGGGCACTACCGCTCTGATAATCCCATTTCCGATAATCCGGGTTCCGATGAAGCGGTGAAGCGGGCGGTACTCTCCTTTGATGCAAGTGCATCCCTCATCAACAGCCGGATGGTGGACCGCTTTACGGCAAACCGGGTGAGCATGGGGCACGGCGACGACACCCGCCTCTTTTTCCCCGCTGGTGCGATGGAGACCCAACAGAGTGACAACCTGGTGATCACCCTGGAAAAGCGGGGCCGGGACAGCTCCGTCTCCCTGCCGACGGGCGTGACGCAGATCAGCGCCCCGTATGCCGTAGGGGCCGGGGAGACCGGAACCGGCGAAGAGCCCTCTTTAGCAGAGCCGGTGACAGTGCTGCTGGAATACGATCCGGCCCTGGTTTCGGATATCGATCTTGTCCATCTCTACTACCAGACCGATGGGGGATGGAGAAGGGCCGATGCCGAAAGCCGGATGATCGATACAAAAAACCGGACCATCTCCGGAGAGGTGAAGGGTCTTTCGGCCTTTGTGGCCGGATACGGAAAGGAAATTGTGCCGGAACCCCCTGCTCCGGAGCCGCAGGAGACCCCAAAGACCGATATCGGCGGCGGGGAGTCGAGCGACTGTTTTATCGGGAGTCTTCGGTAGAAGGACAGAAAAAGTAGCGCGGCATATTTACTTTGATGATGCCGCGGGCGCTTAATGGAGTGCGCAAATTCAATTTTTGCGCACTCCCTGGAACGGCTCAATGGCCGAAGATCTGATCCTTTGCCATCCGTTCGTACCCCTTGGGAACATCGAATTCAGTGGGGGGAATCTCTTTTTCCTCGATTTCAACCACTTCCTCGGTCTCCGGATAGCCGTATTCATCATACATCACGGTTCGCAGGGGCCACCCCTTTTTCAGAAGCGCCATCACCACCGGTTCGGAGAGGGCCGCCTCTTCGCTGTTGCCCAGCGCGGCCTGAAAATCGCGCATCATCCGGCCATAGCGGGTTATATCAAAATCCTTCTCAAGGGAGATCGACGGGGCAATCCAGAGTTCCTCCTTCTTCTCTCCGTTCACCAGCACCAGATACTGTTCCACCTTTCGGCCCGCTATCTTATCGGTCTTTCCGGTCGCCTGCACCGTCACCTGGGGCGGAGGCCCGGAGACGATCGGTTTGACCTGCTGGCGCAGCACCTTCTCCAGCGTCTCCCGCTGCTCTTTCGGAACCTGCTTCAACTGCTCGTCGAGCATTTTCCCGATATTCTCCCGGCTCATTCTGGCCTGCTGGGCAAAGGATTGGGGGGTCTCGCTCCAGAAGGTCTTCTCCTGGGGATTGATGAAGGTGATCCTGTTTTCGTTCAAATCGAAGATCATGGTGTGATCGGGCGCGGTGTACTTCAACTGGTTATCATCGATGGTCGTGATCCCCTTCTCTCCGCCCCCTTCGGACACAAACATCCATCCGGCAGCGCTCAAGGCCGGTGTCATCATCCCCCAAACAACTGCAACGAACAAAAAAAGAACTCTCATGTACGCCTCCTTTATGGGAACAATCGGTCATCAAGACGGCCAAAACCGCCGCCCAACGTCAAGCGCATCTATTATATTCCAAGGAAAAACGATTGTACAGAGAATTGCAAAAATCCCGGCAGGGTTTGAGATCATTTTCAATTGATTTCCCTTACGGTCTGAATTATACTAGCGAATGACCGGAATTTTTGGTTTCAAATCAACCCCAAAAAGGAGGTAGAAATGAAAAGACATTCCATCCGATACATGATCCTTATCCTCGCTGCCCTCTTTATCGCGGCCTCCGCGGTTTCTGCAAAGGTGGTCTATCTGAACATGGAGCAGTTCGGCATCGAGGCTTCGGAGAAGCCCCTCTACAACGAGGCCGGCAACAAGACCACCGGCACGGTCGTGAACACCACCAAGGCCCGGCTGGGTGCGGGGCTGACCCGGGCCAATCAGGGAGACCGGGTGGAGATAACCTACCTGGGAAAAGGGGTCGTCAAGGTCACCAATATGGCCAACGGCAGTACGGTCAACATCGAGATCGCAGAGAACGTCCCCTACAAATAGACCTGTTTGAAATCGGCAGCCAAGATCGCCCCAAGTATTGAAAGCAGGGATTGAAAGCAATTATTGAAAGAAGGGATTGGAAGAAGGGAGATTCGTGAAGGTAGATGGTATGGATATCCGGCCCATCCGGCTGGATGATGACGGCAGAAGTGTGAAGGTGATCGATCAGCGGCAGCTCCCCCACCGGCTCGTATTTGCGGACTTAAAGAGTGTGGATGATGCCATCATCGCGATCGAGGAGATGTTTGTCCGGGGCGCGCCCCTCATCGGTGTGACCGGGGCCTACGGCGTTTTTCTCGCGGCTTTGGCCGATCCCGAAGATGATCCGCTGATGGAAGCCTGCGACCGGCTCAAAAATGCCCGGCCCACCGCGGTCAATCTGGTCTGGGCGGTCAATCGGGCCCTTGCCGATGTCCTGAAAGCATCCCCCAATGACCGCCCTGAAGCGGCTAAAGCCGCGGCTGCCCGGATTGAAGAATTTGAAGTCGAGAACTGCCGGAATATCGGCCGGTACGGCGCGGAACTGATCGCCGGAATCCGGGATCAGAAGAACGGAGCCCCGGTCAATATCCTCACCCACTGCAACGCGGGATGGCTGGCCTGCATCGAGTACGGAACGGCCACCGCGCCCATCTATGCGGCAGCCGAACAGGGCATCCCGGTGCATGTCTGGGTGGACGAGACCCGGCCCCTGAATCAGGGCGCGAGGCTCACCGCATGGGAGCTGTTGAAGGCCGGAATTCCCCACACCGTCATCACCGACAACGCGGGGGGGCATCTAATGCAGCAGGGCAGGGTGGACATGGTCATCGTGGGCACGGACCGCACCACCCACACCGGAGACGTGGCCAACAAGATCGGAACCTATCTCAAGGCACTGGCCGCAAAGGACAACGGCATCCCCTTCTATGTAGCGCTCCCCTCCTCCACTTTTGACTGGGAGATCGCAGACGGAAGGGAGATCCCGATCGAGGAGCGGAACCCGGACGAGGTCCGCTATATACAGGGCATGGACCGCGAGAAGATCCGAAGCGTTCTGGTTCCGCCCGAAAAGAGTGCCGCGGCCAATCCTGCCTTTGATGTGACCCCAGCACGCCTTGTGACCGGCTTCATAACCGAGCGGGGGGTCTGCAGGGCCGAAGCGGCCGATATCCAAAGGCTCTTTCCCGAAGAGCAGAATTCCTGACTTATGAAAGGGATTGAAGCTTTATGACGCTCATGCTTACGGAACCGGAGAAAAACGTCATCTCGGCCATCCAGGGGGACATTCCCATTGAAGAGCGCCCCTATGCCGCTCTTGCCGCGGATCTCGGCATCGGCGAAGCGCAGTTTCTGGAGATCCTGCAGGGGCTTGCCGAACGGGGGATCATCCGCCGGTTCGGTGCAACGCTGCGCCACCAGCGCTCCGGCTATACGGCCAATGCGATGGTGGCCTGGAAGGTGGACGAGGAAAAGGTGAATGCGGTTGGAAATGTGATGACCGGCGTCCGCCAGATCTCCCACTGCTACCGGAGAGATCCCACTGAAAGCTGGCCATACAACCTCTACACCATGATCCATGCCAAGGATGAAGAGGGGTGCCGCCGCCTTGCCCGCAGGCTTTCGGAAAAGACGGATGTGAAGACCTATACGCTGCTCTTCAGCCGGCGGGAGTTGAAAAAGACCTCCATGCGCTATTTCTGATCCCGATTTCGTGATCTTCCTTTTCGATAACCGGTTTTGATTTCGGCCGCACCCCATATCCTTCTCGTCAATCCGTGGATTCATGATTACGCGGCCTATGATTTCTGGGCCAGGCCATTGGGGCTGCTCTATATCGGGGCGGTGCTTAGGGATCATGGATACCGCGTCTCCTACATCGACTGCTTAAATCGTTTCCACAGTAAACTTCCCTTTACCGATCCGGGCAAACGGTCCGGTCGGGGGCCCTATCCCAAGACCCGGCTGCCCAAACCAGAGTTACTTTTGGATGTGCCCCGCCATTATTCCCGGTACGGAATTCGGCCCGAGTGGCTTCGGGAGGATCTGCTGGGGCTCGATGGGCCGGATTTGATTCTGGTGACTTCCCTCATGGCCTACTGGTATCCCGGGGTGATGGAGACCCTCTCGGTTCTGGGGGAGGTTTTTCCCGGGACGCGGGTTCTGCTGGGCGGGGTGTATGCGCGGCTTTGGACCGAACATGCAAGGACCAAAACGACCCAAGGGACGGAAAGGACCCAAGGGACGGAAGGGACTGAAATGACCGGGGAAAGCGGAAGCCTCATTGAAGTTACGACCGACCCGGATGAGGCGGATGTTCTGGCGCGGGTTTCTGAGATTACCGGCTTTTTCCCTTCACCCCGAATCGGTTCCGGTGGCCTGGATTCTCTTCCCTATCCCGCGCTGGATCTGCAGGATGTCATTCCCTTTGCTCCAATTCTCACCTCTCGGGGCTGCCCCTTCTCCTGCGCGTATTGCGCTTCCGGATTTCTGGAGCCACGGTTCCGGCGCCGGGAACCGCTCTCCGTGGTCGAGGAGATCCGCTACTGGCATGACAAATACCGCGTCATCGACTTTGTCTTCTACGACGATGCGCTGCTGATGAATTCCGAAACCCATGCCCTTCCCCTTTTCGAGGCCATATTGAAGGCCGATCTCCGGCTGCGGTTTCATACTCCCAATGCGGTTCATATCCGGGGGATCAACCGGGAAACTGCCCGGCTGATGGCCAAGATCGGGTTTCAGACCCTGCGGCTGGGGCTGGAGACCGCGGTTTTCGAGGATCGGGAAAAGCTGGACCGAAAGGTGGAGGCTGCCGAGTTCTCTTGGGCTGCCGCGTGTTTGAAAGATGCCGGGTTTTCAAAAGAAGAGGTGGGGGCCTATCTCCTGTTCGGCCTTCCGGAGCAGGATCTGGATGCGTTTGCCGATTCCGTGGAGGTGGTGAAGAAGAGCGGGATTACGCCGATACCTGCTTACTACTCGCCGATTCCGCATACTTCGCTTTGGGAGAAGGCAGTATCGACTTCCCGGTATCGGCTGGCGCGAGATCCGATTTATACCAACAATGCGGTGATGCCTTGCCTGCCCGATTTTTCGTGGGAGATGGTCTCCTGGATCAAAGGATTGACGGCTTAGCTGAAGTTTTTGCCTAAGCTCATTTCAGGCTTCTGTCAGAAGGGGATTTCAGAGCGAATCGAGAAACCGAAGCAGCCCTGTATCATCATATTTCCGGATATGGTTCCGAACCCGGTTGCAGAAGGGCAGATAAGCGGTCTCCCCATGATTCAGGCTTTCCAGAAGCTTGTCTGCCCGGCTGAAATATCCCTGAAGGATCTCCTGGCGCAGGGATTCGATCACCACGGGCGGAGGGAGCTTCTCCATTGCATCATCCGGTGCCTCATCCGGATTGCCGGGGGCCGGATTCGGGCGCGTCATTTCTTCATATTCCCACTCCATGTCCAGATGATGCTTCAGGCGATCTAAAAGCAGACCGGTATCAATCGGTTTGGTAAGGTAATCGACGCACATCTCGATGAACTTTCGCTTTCGATTCTTATCGATCACCGTTGCAGAGATCCCGATCACCTTTATATCCTTCAGTTCTTCCGTTTCCATCAGCTTCAGAATCACATCGAGGCCGTCCATTTCCGGCATCATGAAATCGAGGAGAATGAGATCCGGCCGATGCTGTACGGCTTTTTCCAATCCCTTTTCCCCGTCTTCGGCAGCATCCACTGTAAAGCCGAGGGGATCGAGCAGGGAGATCAGCAACGAGAGATTGGAGTAATTATCATCCACCGCAAGAATCCTCCGGCGGGGCCCTTTGTAACCGATGATCGCCGGCCCCGGTTGAACCTCTGCAACCTTCTGTTCCGCGGCCTTGGGAAGCCGGATCGAGACGCCGAAACTGCTTCCTTTTCCTTCTTCGCTCTCCACTACCAGTTCCCCATTCATAAGCTGGATGAGGCGCTGGGTTATGGCCAGCCCCAGCCCGGTTCCCTCTACAAATCCGTTGCTGTTCCGGACCTGGGAAAAGGGCTCGAAGATCTCATTGATCCGGTCATGGGGAATGCCGATGCCGGTGTCCTCCACCAGACAGAAGAAGGTATCCTCGGCCTCCCGATAGCCGCTTTTGAAGGTGACGCTTCCGGCCCCGGTATATTTTACCGCATTGTTCAAGAGATTGAGCAGCACCTGGGCCACCTTTCTCTCGTCTCCCCAGACCGCTTCCGGAAGGGGCGTCATCTCTTCGTGAAAAAAGAAGAGATCCTTTTCCAGTGCCCTGATCCGGTTGATGTTGAACACCTTTTGCACCAGGTTCGGCAGAGAGAAGGCTTCGAAATCCAATTCCTGTTTTCCGGCTTCGATCCGGCTCATGTCCAGGATGTCATTGATCAGGGTCATCAGGTGCTGAGCGCTCGTTCCGATGATTTCGATCTGCTTTTTATGGGTATCGGCAAGGCCGGACTGCGCGGTCAGGATCTGGGTATAGCCCAGGATCGCATTCAGCGGGGTCCGAAGCTCATGGCTCATGCTGGAGAGAAACTCGCTTTTAGCCCGGTTTCCGGCCTCGGCCTTTTCCATGGCCGCTTTCAGCTTCGCCTGGCTCTTCTTATGCTCATCGATGTCCCGCATGATGCCGATTCGATACAGCGGATTTCCCAAGACATCGAAGACCGTTCTGCCGGCTGTCTCAACCCAGACGCGGTCTCCGTCCTTTTTCAAAAAGATGAATTGGAACTGAGTATGGCCGTTGCTTTCAATGACTTCTTTGAAATTTGCTAAAGTCCTTTCCCGCTGTTCAGGAGCAACGAACTCTATAAAATTTTCAGTTATCACCTCCTCGGGGTGATAGCCGAACTTCCGGATCTGGCCGCTGGCAAAAGTGATGATGCCGTTCATGTTTACTGTATAGACTGCGCCATTGAGGCTTTCCACGAGCTTTCGATGGCGCTCTTCGCTCTCCCGAAGTCCCTCTTGGGCAAGGTGCCGCTCATTGATTTCCCTTCTAAGTTTCAGGTTCCAGAGGATAACGAGCGCCACGATGAAAAGAATCGGCGGAAATATCTCCCACAGCAGCAGGCAGAGGAAAAGGATCAGTAGAAGGAAGAGAATGTATACCCCTTCCGGATAATTTGATCCGGCCTCCTTTATCGGCAATGCTCTCAGCATTTGTTTCATGTGGTCCCCCGGCCTCTCATGCAGGGTGATATCTTCCGAGATACTTCTGGGTCAACGCGAGGACATTCTCTTTCCGGAACGGCTTCTCCAGAAAATCATCATACCCCGAAGAGATAGCCTCATCTTTCTGTTCCTTGAATCCCGAGGCCGAGATCGCGATGGCCGGAACTCTCTTCAACTTTTCCAGTTTTTCCAGAGATCGGATCTCCTTGACCACCTGAAGGCCGCCAAACTCCGGCATGGTCAGATCCATCCAGATGAGGTCGGGCTGAAAGGCTTTATACCGGGCCAGCGCCTCCATGCCGTTTTTGGCCTCCTCGATGGAATACGGCTCCTGCTCTATAAATTTCCGAAGAATCATTCGGGTCGAGGTATCGTCATCCACAATCAGAATCCGACTGCCGAAGATGGCCATTCCCTTTGAAGAAGCCGGTTGTACCTTTTTTATTGCCGGGGCTTCAGTGATTTTCGACAGCCCGAGGGGAAGGATAATGGTGAAGGTTGTTCCCTTTCCGATTTCGCTTTCGACTCTTATCTCACCGCCCATCAATCGGACAAAGCTTCTGCAGATCGCCAAACCCAGCCCTGTGCCGCCGCCGTTTTTCCGGCCATACTTTGTCTGCTGAAAGGGCTCGAAGAGGATCTCCATCTCCTCTTGGGCAATTCCCTGCCCAGTATCCGTAATCTTGAAGATCAGGGGAATGGTGTCGGGAGATTGGGAGGGATCTTGGAACATGCGGCTCTCTTCTTCAAAAGGATCGACTTCCAGAAGAATTTGGCCATTTTTTGTAAATTTGACCGCATTGCTCAGCAGATTGATCAGGATCTGGCGGATTTTGAAGGGGTCCGAATGGACCGCTTTGGGAACATCCGGAGAGATTCGGGTCTTCAATTCCAGCCCATTTTTCCTGGCGGTCGCACGAAACATCTCCTGCACAAACCGAACGGTTGCATGGAGATTGAAATCCTCCATATCGAGGGTTGTGCGGCCGGCATCGATCTTTGCCATCTCCAGCAGGTCGTTGATAAGCTTCAGCAGGTGATTGCCGCTGTTGGAAATCGCGCGGATATCTTTTTTGATCTGCGGTGTCAGATCCGGATAGGTCTGAATCAGCTCGGAAAAGCCGAGAATCCCCTGCAGGGGGCTGCGCAGCTCATGGCTCATGTGCGCCAGAAACCGGCTCTTGGTTCTGTTGGCCGACTCGGCCAGCTCCTTTGCCGCGCGAAGCTCATCCTGCATCCGCTGGATGGAGAGATGGGTGCGAATTCGGGCCAGCAGTTCGCTGGTGTCGATCGGTTTGGTGATGTAGTCCACAGCGCCGAGATCAAAGCCTTTTACCTTGTCAAAGCTCTCGGTCAAACCCGACATGAAGAGAATCGGAATCTCCTTTGTCTTTTCCGAACCCTTGAGCCGTCGGCAGGTTTCATAGCCGTCGATCCCCGGCAGAAGAATGTCGAGCAGGATAAGATCGGGCAGAGTCCGCTCGGCCCTCTCCAGGGCCTTTTCACCGGTAGTCGCGACCGAAACCAGGTATCCTTCCGCCTCCAAAGCCGTATTTACCATTCCGATGGATGCCGGATTGTCCTCCACGAGCAATACGATCTCCTCTTTTTGACGCTTTTTCATCTTCCCCCCCCTGTCTGGTAAAAAATTGAAAATCGGCCAAAAACGCAAGAATGTCGGTAGATTAGATCTCAGCGAGCCCGAGAGCCGCGTCTAAGGCGCAGAGAGTTTCCTCTCTTCTTCTATGTATATGGTGCCGTTGCGAATCCGCTGCACCAGATCGTTCTTCTCTCTGTGGTAAACAGTGTCGAAATGGATTTTGATCGGCTTTCTCAACAGCGGAGCCATCCCCAGGAGAACTCCGAAATTTGCGGAACGAATATGCGCTTTCAAGTCATTTTTCGACGCCCATTCCGATATGAGCCGTAAGCTGTTAATATCGCCTGTTTCATTGAGAAAAGAGCAGGAAAGACAGCCATTTTCCGCAAAAATCAATCTTCTTAGAACTTCAATTGTCGATAACAGCTCAATCCGTTTTTCCGGCCGGACATCCGTTTGTATGGTTGCAACAATCATTGTTTCCGTCGGCCCTCCTGGGGAGGGCATCTCCTTTCAATCGATGTAAGTTTAAAGAATAAATCGGCTACAATGTTATAAAATAACGTAATATCAGTAGTTTGGTTATATATATTCAAGGAGTGTGCCATGCCTTATCTGTTGAGAAAAGGATAAGGATTCAAAGCGATTATGGAAAAAGAGGATGGGATTGAGATTTGAAAAAAGAGAAAGGCCGTCGTCAAATATGATCGATTCCGTTATATATGACGGGAGGGGAAGGCGGGTATATATGACTGCAGGGGAGGGATTGTTTTACAGCCCCGAACAGAACAGGCGGTTTCCCTTAGGGGATGTTATTGAGGATCAGGTCCGGGATATTCTGTATTTTCGCATACGGCCTCTGAGGGTGCTCGGATTCAATTCCAGCAGTTCCGCTGTTCCACCTTTTCCCTCGATTCTCCAGCGGGTTCGCTCCAAAACCTTCAGGATATACTCCTTTTCCATCTCCCACAATGGCCGGATCACTTCGTTGTTTTCCGGTGGGGGAGGATTCTGGTTCTTCAGCCGCTCCCGCAGTTTTAAAATCCTTCCCGTTGAACTGATCACCTCGCGCTCCATGAGGTTTTTCAATTCCCGGACATTTCCGGGCCAGGAATAATTCAACAGTTCATCCATCGTCTCTGCCGCGACCGCATCGATCGGCTTTCCGATTTTTTTGCTGAATTCCTTCACAAAATAATCCACAAGTATCGGGATATCTTCCTTTCTCTCTCTGAGCCCGGGAACGGTGATTGGAAAGACATTGAGCCGGTAGTGGAGATCTTCCCGGAAAAGACCGTTTTTGATTCTCTCTTCGAGATTCCGGTTTGTGGCAGCGATCAGCCGGACATCCGCACGGATCGGATGGGAGCTTCCCAGCCGCTCGAATTCTCCGTCCTCGATCACCCGAAGGAGCTTTGCCTGAACGTTCGGCGGCAGCTCTGCAATCTCGTCCAGAAAGAGGGTTCCCCGGTGAGCCAGCTCGAATCTTCCTTCCCGGCGTGAATGGGCGCCGGTATATGCGCCTTTTTCATGGCCGAAAAGTTCGCTTTCGATGATGCTCGGGGAAAGTGCCGCGCAGTTGACCTTCACCAGGGGGCGATCCTTTCGCGCACTTCTGCTGTGAATGGCCCGGGCCACCAGCTCCTTTCCGGTTCCGGTCTCTCCTTGGATCAGCACGATGGAATCGGTGGCCGCCACCTGTTTGATTCTGAAGAAGACATACTGGATGGCTTCGCTCTCACCGATGAAATTTTCAAAATCGGATGTCTTCCCGATCTCCTCCCGCAGATAGATATTGTCCGCCTCGAGCCGGTTCTTCAGCTCCTGTATCTCCCCGTAAGCCCGCTCCAGAGCTTCTTTGGATCTTTTCTGCTCCCCGATCATCGCACGCAGCCCCTCGTTGGAGACTGTCAATTCCCAGAGGAGCTGCCGCCCGTCCTGTTCGAGGATTTTGTTCATCTCTTCCAACTGCCGCTGGAGAATCCGGAGGCGGATGTGAGTCTTCA
The DNA here is from genome assembly GCA_011390135.1 of Desulfobacteraceae bacterium. GTDB lineage: Bacteria > Desulfobacterota > Desulfobacteria > Desulfobacterales > JAABSP01 > JAABSP01. The sequence continues at coordinate 17,881 of JAABSZ010000059.1, forward strand.
CTCTTGCCAGGAATTCCTCGGGCTGGATCGGCTTTCGGATGTAATCGACGGCCCCGGCCTGAAAGCCCTTTACCACATCAAAAGGATCTTGGAGTGCGGACATGAAGATGACCGGGATGTCCTGATAAGAGGGCTCTGATTTGAGTTGCCGGCATATTTCATAACCGTCCAACCCCGGCATCATGATGTCGAGGAGGATGAGATCAGGAGAGATCAGGGGGACGATCTCCAATGCCTCTTCTCCGCTGGTCGCCACCGAGACATTGTAATCGGCCTTCTCCGAAAGAAGGTGGCTGGCCATGCGAATGGAGATGGGATTGTCGTCAACCAGGAGGATTGAGTCTCTTTTCTCTTCCATGTGACCCTTTGAAAAGTAAAAAATCGATCGTGATTTTGAAACGATCCCTTTTATCAAAGAATCCTTTTCCTCGCAATAAATAATTATGAAAAACAGTAAATAACCCGTGATCTCAAGCGGCCGATGTGATGATCGAGGTGGCCGATGTGATGATCGAGGTTCTTATGGAATGGGGGTGGATACGATCTTAGGTCTGCCCGTGGTGGGTGCGGTCTTTGCCGGGGAGCGCTTAGACGGGCTGCTGACAGGGAAGAGAGGAGGGCGCAAAAGGATATGGCATAAAAGGAGGAAATTCAGGGGGAATCTTCTGCGGAAGAGAGGATTTCAGAGCGAATCGAGAAACCGAAGCAGCCCTGTATCATCATATTTCCGGAGATAGATCTGAACCCGGTTGCAGAAGGGCAGATACGCGGTCTCCACATGATTCAGGCTTTCCAGAAGTCTGTGGGCCCGGGTGAAATATCCCTGAAGGATCTCCTGGCGCAGCGATTCGATAACCGCTGTCGGCGGGAGCTTCTCTATCGCCTCATCAGGATTGCCGGGGGCCGGATTCGGGCGCGTCATTTCTTCATATTCCCACTCCAGATCCAGATGATGCTTCAGGCGATCTAAAAGCAGACCGATGTCAATCGGTTTGGTCAGGTAATCGACGCACATCTCGATGAACTTTTCCTTTCGATTCTTATCGATCACCGTTGCCGAGATCCCGATCACCTTCAACGCTTTCAACCTTTCATTCTCTTCCATGGCCATCATTACATCGAGGCCGTCCATGCCAGGCATCATGAAATCGAGCAGTATGATATCGGGCCGATTCTGTGCCGCCATTTCCAGCGCCTTCGGGCCGTTTTCAGCAGCATCAACGGTAAAACCGAGAGGATTGAACATGGAGATGAGAAAGGAGAGGTTTGCATAATTGTCATCCACCGCCAGAATCCGCCGGCGGGGCCCCTTGTATCCGATGACAGGCGGCCCCTTTTGAACCTCGACAGCTTTCTGTTCCGCGGCTCTCGGAAGCCGGAAGGAGATGCCGAAACTGCTTCCCTTGCCTTCTTCGCTCTCAACCACCAGTTCGGCATCCATAAGCTGGACAAGGCGCTGAGTTATGGCCAGCCCCAGCCCGGTTCCCTCCACAAATCCTTTTCCGTCTCTGACTTGGGTAAAGGGCTCGAAGATTTCGTTGATCCGTTCCTGGGGAATGCCGATGCCGGTATCTTCCACCAGACAGAAGAAGGTATCCTCGGCCTCCCGGTACCCGCTTTTGAAGGTGACGCTTCCGACCTCGGTATATTTTACTGCATTGTTCAAAAGATTGAGCAGAACCTGGGCCACCTTTCTCTCATCTCCCCATACCGCTTCCGGAAGGGGCGTGATCTCTTCGTGAAAAATGAAGAGATCCTTTTCCATAGCCCTGATCCGGTTGATGTTCAATACCTTTTGCACCAGCCCCGGCAGGGAAAAGATCTCTCGATACAGCTCCTCTTTTCCGGCTTCGATCCGGCTCAAATCCAGGATGTCATTGATCAGCGTCATAAGATGCCGCGCGCTCGTTCCAATGATCTCGATCTGATTTTTATAGGTACCGGCAAGGCCGGACTGCGCGGTCAGGATCTGGGTATAGCCCAGGATCGCATTCAGCGGGGTCCGAAGCTCATGGCTCATGCTGGAGAGAAACTCGCTTT
>JAABSZ010000060.1:0-19750 GCA_011390135.1 Desulfobacteraceae bacterium
GCACCGCTTCCCCTCGTCATAACAAGAGCGGGGGCCGATGGGATTGACATTACCCCGGTAGGTCTCGGGCTGGGGATGGATATCCGGATCGCCGTAGACCTCTGAAGTGGATGCCTGTAGAATTTTCGCCTTGATCCGCCGGGCCAGGCCCAGCATGTTGATGGCCCCATGGACATTGACTTTGGTGGTCTGCACCGGGTCGTTCTGGTAGTGGATCGGAGAGGCCGGACAGGCCAGGTTGTAGATCTCGTCAACCTCGACATAGAGGGGAAAGGTGATATCATGCCGAAGGATCTCAAAGTAGGGATGGTCCAGCAGATGGACGATGTTCCGTTTGGAGCCGGTGTAGAAATTGTCCGCACATAGAACTTCATAGCCTTTGTTAAGCAGCCGCTCGCAGAGGTGAGAGCCCAGAAATCCCGCACCGCCGGTGACCAGAATCCGCTTTCGTAAGTGCATGATATCGCTTTCTATTGTTTGTTGAAGGGTAGAAAGAAGCGCATAGCTCCGCCGCCTCGGTTACACGAATTCTTTAATATATACAATGAAAAAACTTTTCAGGGAAGAAAGATCTATAGCAAACCCTCACTTCAATGTATATCAAAAAAATTCGTTTTCTTTATGCCATAAATGGCCATTTTTATCAATTCATCCGGTAATGGTAAACCGATATTATCCGAAACCTGCCTTTTCCCTCCGATTATGGAGAAGAGCCTGATGAACTAAGCTCTGGTTGGGGACGGGTGAAATGGTAGAATCCTAAGATCCCCAGTCCCATGATCAGGCCGCCAAGGGCAAAGGCCATGGAGATATCGCTGATGTCCATGATCAGACCGGCGCCAAGCGCGCCGGTCATCATGCCGAGACTGTGGCCCATGGTCATCAGGGCCATCACCGATCCCATGGCCCCGGCACGGTTCCCCTTCTGAACCGCAAGGGCCATCACCGGAACCATGGAGATGCCCCCGCCGATGCCAAAGGTGATGTTGGCGGCAAAAAGCCCCCAGAAGCCACGGGCGAGGATAAATAAAAGAATCGCCAGGATTATTATAACGCCGCCGAAAGCCGCCATGATCCGCTTGTTGAGCCGGTCCGCGAGATACCCCATAGGTGTCTGCATCACCCCGCTGACCAGAACGCCGAGCATCACCAGGACCCCGATGGAGGAGGAGGAGAGGGAGAAGCGGACATCGGCCAGCACCGGCAGAAACCCCCAGATGACGCCGATGCAGACCGTGTAGGCGAATCGAAACATAAAAAGGCCGGCAATGGAACGATCTTTCAGCAGGCGATTCCAGGCCACCGGGGTCCGTTTCTCCAGACGGAAGGGCTCTTTGCCTGCGGGCGGCAGCAGAAAAAGGCTCAGCAGAAATCCGATAAAGGCCAGCCCCCCCATGCAGAAGAAGGAGGCCCCAAGGCCGATCTGATCTTTTAAAGTCCCGCCGATCAGAGGGCCTATGCTCAGGCCGGCAAAGACCGAGAGATTGAATAAACCCATGGTAAACCCCTCCCGGTCCACCGGCGTGATCTCTCCCACATAGGCCTGGATCACCGGCATGGTCATGGCCGATGCGATCCCCTGAATGAAGCGGATGAAGATCAGGCTCTCCACGCTCTTGGAAAAGGCGAATGCAATGGAGAGGAGAGCATAGCAGAGAAGGCCGATCACGATGTAGGGCTTGCGGCCGTTCCGATCCGAACTCCGACCGAAATAGGGAAGAAAAAAGGTTCTGGAGATGGAGAAGGCCCCGAAGATGAGGCCGATATAGAGTCCGCTGGCCCCCAGATCATGGGCATAGACCGGCAGCAGGGGCACCACGATCCCAACGCCGGTGACGGTGGCAAACAGGGAGAAGAAGAGTGTGCCGAAAATTTTTTTGTCTGCTCGCTCCATGACTCTTTAACAGGATACCCCGGAATAGAACTTTGAAACCGTAAAATTTTTGATAGTATCATCCCTGCCGGAGAAGGACAACAGGATTTTGCAATGCCTGCAATTGAGAACCTTATGACTTGCCAAGGCCGCTTTTTTCTGTTAGGGATTTGCCTTATCGATGACCGCCGAATTCGATGAAGCGAATTCACAAATTGCAAACGGATCTTCAACAAAGGAGGCAGATGGATGAAAGGATTTAAAATAGGCTTGGGGGCATTGGCGATACTCCTGATGGCAATCTCCGGAGGAATGGCCGGAGAGACTCTGGATGCGGTTCGCGCCAAGGGTTTTGTTCAGGTAGGGGTCAATCAGGGGCTCTTTGGATTCGGCATGGCCGATGAGAACGGCACATGGCGTGGGCTCGATGTGGACACGGGCCGCGCGATCGCGGCAGCCGTCTTCGGAGATGCGAACAAGGTAAAATTCACCCCCCTGACCGCGGTGCAGCGGTTTACTGCGGTCCAGTCGGGCGAGGTGGATGTGCTCTGCAGAAACGCGACCCGGACATTGAGCCGGGATACCGCGCTGGGGCTCGATTTCGGGCAGGTCAACTACTATGACGGCCAGGGCTTTCTGATCACACGAAAGCTGGGAGTCAAGAGCGCAAAAGAGCTGGACGGCGCGACGGTCTGCGTGCTGCCCGGAACCACCACCGAGCTGAACGTGGCCGACTTCTTCCGCTCCAACAACATGAAGTGGAAGCCGGTGGTGATCGAGAGCACCCCGGAGCTGAACAAGGCCTTTTTTGCCGGCAGATGCGACTGCATCACCTCCGACATCTCCCAGCTCGCGGGCATCCGCGCGGTCGCGCTCAATCCGGGAGAGTATATGATCCTTCCCGAGGTCATCTCCAAAGAGCCCCTCTCCCCGGCAATTCGCCACGGGGACAGTGAGTGGCGCGACATTGTCGATTACACGGTGCTGGCCCTGATCAACGCGGAGGAGCTGGGGATCAACTCCAAAAATGTGGATGAGATGCTCAAGAGCAACGATCCCAAGGTTCAGCGGTTTCTGGGCGTCACCCCGGGCAACGGAAAGGCCCTGGGGCTCGATGAGAAATGGGCCTACAACATCGTCAAGCAGGTGGGCAACTACGGTGAGGTCTTTGACCGGAACGTGGGGCCCGATACGGCCCTGGGTCTGGCCAGGGGTTTGAATGCCCTCTGGACAGACGGCGGCCTGATGTACTCGCCCCCATTCAAGTAAAACGTATCGGCAATTAAAACCAACCGGGGCGGATGCGCTTTTTTTATGAAAAAGATCCGCGCCGCCCCCTTTCTGTCTTGAAACGATGAAAACCGAATCCGCAGAGACGAATTCACCGGCCGACATGCCGTCGGCCGTCCCCTTCTGGAACGACCCGGACAAGCGCGCGGTGGTCTATCAGATCCTTGCCCTGGGAATGGTGGGGCTGCTGGGCTACTATCTCTTCTCCAATACACTGGCCAACCTGGAGCGGCAGTCCATTGCCACCGGCTTCGGATTCATGGATAAGGAGGCCGCATTCGAGATCGGCGAGTCCCCCATCCCCTATTCCGCGGCCGACGCCTATGCCCGGGCCCTGCTGGTGGGGGTGCTCAATACGCTGAAGGTCTCCTTTATCGGGATCATCTTCACGGTGTTGCTGGGAACATTCGTGGGGATTTCAAAGCTTTCCGGCAACTGGCTGCTGGCAAAGCTCTCCGGGATCTACATCGAAGTGCTCCAGGATATCCCGGTTCTGCTGCAGCTCTTCTTCTGGTATACGATCTTCTATGAGATTCTGCCCTCCCCGCGGCAGGCGGTCTCCCCTTTTGCCGGCGTTTTTCTGAGCAACCGGGGGCTGGTCTTCGCGGTTCCCCACTACCATCCGGTCTATGCGCTGATGGGGATCGCTTTTCTGGGGGCCTGGGCCGGGGTCTTTCTCCTGCGAAAGTGGGCCCGGCAGCGGCAGGAGATGACCGGCAGAATCTTTCCCGTGGTTCGGGTAAGTCTGCTGATGCTGCTGGGGCTTCCCATCGGGGTCTGGATCATCGGCGGGGCTCCGCTTTCCATGAGTGTGCCGGCCCTCACCGGCTTCAACTTCAAAGGGGGGATGAACATCAGCCCGGAATTTGCGGCCCTGCTGCTGGGGCTGGTCCTCTACACCTCCGCATTCGTGGCCGAGATCGTCCGGGCCGGTATCCAGTCTGTGAGCCACGGACAGACCGAGGCCGCGATGGCCATCGGGCTTCGACCGGGGCAGATCTTAAACCTGGTGATCCTGCCCCAGGCCCTGCGGGTGATCATTCCGCCGCTCACCAGTCAGATGCTCAACCTGACCAAGAACAGCTCCCTGGCCGTGGCCATCGGCTATCCTGATTTCGTGTCAGTGGCCAACACCACCATAAACCAGACGGGCCAGGCCATCGAGGGGGTGGCGCTGATCATGATCGTCTACCTCTGCTTCAGCCTGCTCACCTCACTTTTCATGAACTGGTACAACAAGAAGATGGCCCTAGTGGAACGGTAGGAACGGTAAAGATGGAAAAAGAGAAGTCTATATTGAGCGACGAATCGAATATCAGACCGCCGGCCACTCAGGTGGGGGTTCTGGGCTGGACCAAGAAGAACCTCTTTGACGGCCCCTGGAATACCGCGCTGACGCTTCTGATCCTCTTCTTTCTCTGGAAGGTCATCCCGCCGCTTATCGACTGGTTCTTTATCGAGAGCCGCTGGGCATCCACCTCCGCAGAATGTTATGCGGCCGACGGCGCGTGCTGGTCCATCATCACATACAACATCCGGTTCATCATCTTCGGCCTTTTTCCGCCCCATCTGCAGTGGCGGCCATTGACCGCAATGCTCCTGCTGGCCGGGATGCTCTTTTACAGCCGGGACCGGCGCCACTGGGGAAAGGGGCTCGGATATGCCTGGGCAGTCGCGCTCTTTGTCATGGGGCTGCTGATGAAGGGGGGCCTCTTCGGCCTTGCCCCGGTGGAGAGCACCCAGTGGAGCGGTCTGCCCCTGACGCTGATGCTCTCGGTCTTTGGGATGGTCGCGGCCTATCCTCTGGGGGTGATGCTGGCACTGGGAAGAAGATCGGGGATGCCGGCCATCAAGAGCCTTTCGGTGGTCTATATCGAGATGATCCGGGGCGTTCCCCTCATCAGCCTCCTCTTCATGTCCTCGGTGATGTTCCCCCTGTTTCTGCCCGAGGGGATCACCATCAACAAGATCCTGCGGGCACAGGTCGCGATCATTCTCTTTACCGCGGCCTATATCGCGGAAGTTGTCCGGGGAGGGCTGCAGGCTATTTCAAGAGGGCAGTATGAGGCGGCCGAATCTTTAGGGCTCAACTACTACCAGCAGATGCGGCTGATCATCCTGCCCCAGGCATTGAAGATCGTGATTCCGCCCACAGTGGGGATTCTCATCTCCGCGTTCAAGGATACCTCTCTGGTGGTGATCATCGCGCTCTACGATCTTCTGAAGACGACCCAGTCGGTACTCTCCAACCCGAAATGGATGGGTTTTTCCGCGGAGGCGTACATCTTTATCGCACTGATCTATTTTATCTGCTGTTATGCAATGGCCAGCTACAGCCGGCGGCTGGAGCGGGAACTGGGGGCAAATACATGAGCAGCGCAGGACAAATCACGGCAAACGATCTTAAACCGGTGACCACCGAACCGAGACGCGAGGAGTCTCCGATCATCAGGATCACCGGGATGCACAAGTGGTTCGGTGAATTTCATGTGCTCAGCAACATCCACCTGACCGTGGCCCGGCAGGAGCGGATCGTGATCTGCGGCCCCTCGGGCTCCGGCAAATCGACTCTGATCCGGTGCATCAACCGGCTGGAGGAGCACCAGCGGGGAGAGATCATCGTCGATGAGATCAAGCTGACAAACGACATCAAGAACATAGAGAAGATCCGGGCCGAAGTCGGGATGGTCTTTCAGCACTTCAATCTCTTTCCTCACCTGTCGATTCTGGAGAACCTGACCCTGGGGCCCATCTGGGTCAGAAAGACCCCCAAGGCCGAGGCCGAAGAGACGGCCATGTACTATCTGGAGAAGGTGCGGATCGCGGAGCAGGCGCACAAATATCCGGGCCAGCTATCAGGGGGGCAGCAGCAGCGGGTGGCCATCGCGAGAAGCCTCTGCATGAAGCCCCGGGTGATGCTCTTTGACGAACCGACCTCTGCTTTGGACCCGGAGATGGTCAAAGAGGTCCTCGATGTGATGATCGAGCTGGCAGAAGAGGGGATGACCATGATCGTGGTGACCCATGAGATGGGGTTTGCCAAAAGCGTCGCGCACCGGGTGCTATTCATGGATTTCGGGAAAATCGTGGAGGAGAATACACCTGATGAGTTCTTCAACAACCCTCAACATGAACGGACCAAGCTTTTTTTAAGCCAGATTCTTCATTAGCCGGAACCGGTCAGACAGAGGATCATCGAGAAAAACCCCGGAGCCCAAATCAGCCCAAGGGATCTTTGCCCAAGGGATCTTTGGGAAGGCTGAAGCTGAAGATAGACCCCTCCCCTTTACCGCTCTTCACCCCAACGCTTCCGCGGTGCGCGCTGATCACCCTTTTGACGATGGCAAGCCCCAAACCCGTGCTCGGCTCCCCGCCCGTGGGCTTGTTGCCCAGTTTCTGAAACTCCTCGAAGAGCTTGGGCTGCTCCTCGAGTGGAATGCCGGGGCCCTGATCCTTTACCGAGACCGTGATCTGCCCATCCCCCTCCTCCAGAAAGACCTCGATCCTGCTCTCTTTTGGGGAGTACTTCAACGCATTGCTCAGATAGTTGTCAATCGCCTGCTGAATCCGGCTCCGGTCGAAAAGGGCATCGGAGACTTCCCCCAATCGGGACAGGATCTCGATCCCCTTCCGGTCCCCGATGATCCGGTTGATCCGGATTCGCTCTTCCAGAACCGTTTTGAGATTTCCCGGCTCCAGGTTGAGTTCCATCCGGCCGCTTTCGATGACCGCGACATCGAGCAGATCGTCCAGCAGCGCCAGCATGTTGTTGGAGACGGAATAGATCATCCCCAGCATCTCCTGCTGCCGGGCCGGGATGGCCGCCTTTAAACGGCGCTGCAGGATGTCGCTCAGGCCGATGATGTTGGAGATCGCGCTGCGCAGGTCGTGAGATGCGATGCTCAGGAACTTGTTCTTCAGATTGTTGAGTTCCAGAAGCTTTGCATTGGACTGGTTGAGAGCGTTGTTCTTCTCGAGCAGGTCAGCCAGAAGCCGGCGGTTTTCCATCCTCAGCCGGTGCTTTTCACAGGCCCGCTCCACCGCCAGAAGCACCGTATCCTGGATGTTTTCATCCTTCAGCAGATAGTCGCTGGCCCCGCTCTCGATCGCATCCAGGGCCACCTGTATCCGGTCGTTGACCGTCAATATGATGATCGGAACTTCCATATCCTGCTTCCGGATCTTCTGGATCAGCTCCAGCCCGTTCATCGCGGCCATATTCATGTCCGAGATGATCAGGGATATCTCCGCATCCTTTTCATAGATCTCAAAGGCCTCATGACCATCCTCCGCGGTAAGGACAGCGTGGCCATTCTCCTCCAGAAGATCCTGCAGGATAGATCGGACAAAGGGGTCGTCATCCACGACCAGGATCTTTTCAAAGATGGTTTCCATAGACCTTTGGTCTGCCTGTTCGCTCGTTTATCCGTCTCTTTGATTCACTGATTTTCCGGACTGATGCAGGTCATATTGCGGCCCTCATTCTTTGCGGCATAGAGGGCCTGATCGGCCATCTCGACCAGGTGGGCCGCCTGCTGCTCCACCGAAGGGACGATGGAGGCCACACCGAGGCTCATCGTTATCATACCGCAGGCCCGGGCGGCCGAATGTTCTATATTGAGGCCGCAGATTTGGGTGCGGATCTTCTCTGCCAGCCTATAGGCTCCTTCCGGGTCGGTCTCCGGCAGGACAATGGCAAACTCCTCTCCCCCGTACCTGGCCACAAAATCCCCGGGCCGGTTCAGGGAATGGTTCATGGCCTGGGCCACCCGGTTCAGACATTCATCTCCGGCCAGATGTCCATAGTTATCGTTGTAGGACTTGAAATCGTCGATATCGGCCATGATGATGGAGAGCAAAGCGCCGCTGCGGCCGGCCCGGCGCCATTCCTGTTCAAAGACCTTGTCGAAATACCGGCGGTTGGGGATTCCTGTGAGGGAATCGAGAAAGGAGAGGCGCTCCAGTTCCTTGTTCTTTCGCTCCAGGTCCGCCATCAGCATCCGGTTCCGCTCGGCCAGCCGGAACTTATCCATGACCCGGTCAATGGCCAGAAAGATGGTGTCCTGAATGTTCTCATCCTTCAACAGGTAATCATCGGCCCCTGATTTCATGGCCTCCACCGCAACCTTGATCTCGTCATTTCCCGTCAGGATGATGATGGGAAGATTCCGTCCTCTGTCGCGGATCTGCCGGATCAGCTCCAGGCCGTTCATCCGGGGCATGTTCATGTCGGAGATCACCAGATCGAAGTCCTCATCTCCCTTCAGAGTCTCCAGCGCGGCCGCGCCATCTTCTGCGGTGGAGACAACCCGCCCTTCGCCATCGAGCATCTCGGCCAGGATCTCCCGGATAAAGGCTTCGTCATCGACAATGAGTATTTTCAAACCCTTTTCCGTCATCACCACACACTACATCCATAGCTGCGCATCAGTCAAGAGGCTCCCCCACCAGATTCTGAATCGATTCAAGAAGCGTGCTCTGATCGAATCCTCCCTTGACGATGTAGGCGTCCGCGCCCACCTCGATTCCCCTCTTTTTATCCTCCTCCCGGTCCAGGGAGGTGACGAGAATGATGGGGATATACCGGTAATTCTCCTCCTCCCGGAGGCGCCGGGTGAGGGTGAGGCCGTCCATCTGGGGCATCTCCACATCCGAGACGATAAGATCGAAGGCCCCGGCTTTTGCCTTCTCATACCCTTCCAAACCGTTTGCGGCAACGCTTACATCATACCCGTAGGATTCAAGGATGCTCTTTTCGATCTCCCGGGTGCTCACCGAATCGTCCACCACCAGAATCCGCTTTCGCTCCACGGTCTGGGCAAGGGGCCGGGGTTCGATTTGCCGGTGCATCTCCTTTGCCGATTCGATGATCTTGGGGATGTGGAGTACATTGAAGATCTCGTTGGCCCCGGAGATGATCGCGCCGGCCACCCACTGGATCTTTTTCAGATGCGCGGGGAGCGGTTTGATAACCATGTCCTCTTCGTTGACCACCGCATCCACGATCAGCCCGAGACGTTCTCCGCCGGCCGAGGCGATGAGGATCAACTGAAATCCGCTCTCATGGTGGAGGCTCGTTTCATCGCCGGAAAGATTGAAGATCTCTTTGAGATAGATCACCGGAATGATCTCGTTTCTCAGTTTGACGGCCTTTTTGTTGACCACAGAGATAAGATCGGTCTCGGGAACGCGGATGATCTCATCGATGAAATTGGCCGGAACCGCAAAGGTCATCCGGGCCACCCGGATGAAGAGGACATGGATCATGGCCATGGTCAAGGGAAGGCGGATCTGGAAGGTGGAGCCTTTTCCCCGTTCGGTGAGGACCTGGATCGACCCCTTGATGTCCTCGATGTTCCGCTTGACCACATCCATCCCCACGCCCCGGCCCGAGATATCGGTGATCAGCTCGCTGGTGCTCATTCCCGGCACGAATATCAGCTTGACCACTTCGGTTTCTGAGATCTTTTCGATGTCGGCCTCGCTGATCAGCCGCTTCTGCAGAGCCTTCTCCTTGATCCGGTTCAGGGGGATGCCCGCGCCGTCATCTTTGACCTCGATAAGGACGTTTCCCCCCTCATAGGCCGCGGAGAGTTGCAGGGTTCCGGTTTCCGGCTTGCCCGCGGCCTTTCTCTCTTGAGACCCTTCGATGCCGTGGTCCAGGCTGTTCCGGATCATGTGCATCAGGGGGTCTCCGATCTTTTCGATGATCTTCCGGTCCAGCTCGGTCTCCCCGCCCAATACGATGAAATCGATCTCCTTTCCCATGCTTCGGGCAAGGTTTCGGACTGTGGTCCGAAACGGATCAAAGAGGGTGGAGAGGGGCAGCATCCGCATCTTGATGGAGCGGTCCTGGAGGTCGCTGGTCAAGAGCCCCTGCAGGTTCATCTCCTCTTTATACGCGGCCAGAAACCTCTTCAGCTCCAGACAGAGATTCATTCCGGACTGCCGCAGGTCTTTGAGTGTTTTTCCCGGCAGGGAATCGGCCTCCTCCGGCATCAGGGAGAGGTGCTCTCTTGCCATCCGCTCGATCTCCCGGATCTTCATCAGCCGATGGCGGGAGCGGCTGTGGCCAGATACGATCTCGCCCATGAGCTTGATCAGCTCGTCGAGTTTTTCTGCGCTGATGCGCAGGGTGGGAGAGGTTCGGGGGGGGGTATCTTTTTTGGGTTTTTTTGGGGGGGGGTGTTCTGGTTCTTCTTTTTCCTGGATTGGCTCAGGGGGGGGCTCAGTGGACCGAGGGGACGGAGTGGACTTAGTGGACGTAGTGGTCTTGGCGGAGATGGGTTTTTCTCCGGCGGCTGCCCGTTCCAGCTTCTGACAGATCTCCTCCGGGGCCTCTTCGATGGTCTCTCCGGCTGCGATCTGATCGAGCATCCCGCCGATGGCCTCGACTCCGGCAAAGAAGAGGTCGATCAGCTCTCTGGAGTGGGAGATTTTGCCCTGACGCAGGCTGTCAAAGGCATCTTCCAGCTTGTGGGCCACCTCACTCACTGCGATCTGGTTCATCATCCGGGAGGAGCCCTTGATGGTATGGGCCGAGCGGAAGATCGAGTTCAAATTCTCTGCATCGGCCTGGTTTTTCTCCAGGGTCAAAAGCCCCTCGTTGAGCCCCTTGATATGCTCTCTGGCCTCATCGAGGAATTTGGGGAGGAATTTGGATTTGTCGAACGGCACTGGCGGTTTCCTTACTCGGCCATGTTCTGGCGACAGAGGTGGATGATCTGTTCTTCGGTAAAGGGCAACGGAAAGAAAGAGAGTCCGTGCCCATCAAAGCCGCCCTTTTCCAGCAGGCGGATGACGATCCCATACTCCCGGCGCATTCCCCGGGTCTCCCTTCGGGCCTGGTAGATCTTCGCGAGATAGAAATGGGCCAGCCAGTTCGCGGTCTGGCTGTAGATGGCCTCTTTGAAGCGCCGGATCGCGGTCTCATCGTCATCGGCCTGCATCGAGGTCATCCCCAGCAGCAGAAATGCCTCGGTGCAGAGGGTGTCCATTTCCAGAGCCTGATGGCAGAGGGTTTCTGCGGCCTCATTCTCTCTGCGGTTGAAAAGAATCGCGGCCTTCAGCGTATAGACGGATGCGGTGGCTGAACCTTTCTGCAGCAGCGCGTCGAGAAATGTGAGGGCATTGTCGTAGTTCTTGTTGCGGGCCAGGGTCAGCGCGTTTTCATAGCTCGGCGCGTCCCGTGGCCTGGATTCCGGTTTCCGCGGGAGGGGCCGGGGCTTTGGCATTGTGGCGGGGGATTGTGCGACAGATGGCCGACTGGGGCTTCTGAAGCCGGCGATAGGGGAGACCGTCGGCTTTCCCACGGGTTTATGATAGAGAAAGACCCCGTCGATCTCCTTGAGCCTGAGCACCTTGAAATCGTGGGACAGTGTTTCCGTGGCGCTGACGACCAGATATCCGCCTTCGAGAAGCGCCTGTGAGAGATGGTTGAAGATCTGCTTCTGGATCTCCGCGTCGAAATAGATGGAGACATTCCGGTAGAAGATCAGATCCATCCGCTGCAGCGGAGACGGATAGGGGACTTGTAGAAGATTGACCGGGTAGAATTTTACCATCTGTCGGATTTCGTCGATCACCCGAAAGCGGTCCGAAAAGACCCCTTTGAAAAACCTTTCCTTCTGCCGGATCTCCGGATTCCGGAACGAGCGGCGGTGGTAGATCGCGCTCCGGGCCTTTTTCAGGGCCTCGGAATCGATATCCGCGCCCACCACGGAAAACCGGCTCTGCGCGCCCCGGATGCCGTACTTTTCCGCCAGGATCATCGCGATGGAATAGGGCTCCTCGCCGGTGGAGCATCCCGCGCTCAGGATGCAAAGGGGATCGGGCCCGCTCTTTTCAGCCAGAAGATTGGGGATCAGGTGATCGGCAAAAACCCGCAGTTGGTCCGGCTCACGAAAGAAGTATGTCTCGTTGACGGTCAACAGGTTGACCATTTCGGTGAAGGCATCTTCATCCTGCCGGATCAGTTGAAGATACGCCTTCAGGGTCGGAGCGCCCCGCAGAACCATCAGCCGCGGGATCTCATTTGCCAGACGCTCTTCCATATCGGGTTTGAGGATCAGGCCCGTGCGCCGGCGAAGCAGCGCCTTACACTCCATCAGATCCATAGGCTCTCCTGGCCAGTGTATGGGCTTTGAACAGGTTCAGGATCTTTGCCCCGATATGAGAGATGGGCAGCACCACATCGATGCATCCGCTCTCGATGGCGATTTTGGGCATGCCGAAGACCACCGATGTCTTCTCGTCCTGTGCGATGGTTTTGCCCCCTGCTGCCTTGATCCGCTTCATGCCGGCCACACCGTCGTCGCCCATGCCGGTCAGGATCACGCCGATGGTTTTCGGGCCGAAGACATCGGCCGCAGCCCCCAAAAGGAGATTACAGGAGGGGTAGTAGATATCCTCGGGCTTCCGCTGCTGAAAACTGATCCTGCGGTTTCGGTCGATCAGCATATGCTTTTTGGAGGGTGCGAGATAGACCGTCGATTTCTCCAGGGGCTCGCCGGGCTCACCGGTTTTGACCCTGAGCCTGCAGACGCTGTGGAGCCACTGGGCCAGGCCCGAAGCGAAATTGTCGGTGATGTGCTGCGCGATGACTATGGAAGGGGGGAAATCGGCCGGCAGGGCAGAGAGAACCGTGGAGAGGGCTCGGGGGCCTCCGGTGGAGGAGGCGATCGCGACAATGCAATGCTTTTCCGATTCAACGCCCGGACCTCTCCTTCGCGGCATCGTCTCCTTGCGGGCCGCATGTCCCCGGATATGGGAGATGACCTTGACCCTGGAGAGGAGCCGGACTTTGCTGATAAACTCGGCAGAGCGATCCACAGTCGGCTTGGGGATCACCTCCAGCGCGCCCCGGGAGATGGCCTGATACGCGATATTGGCGTCATTGCTGGAGGTGACAACCAGAATCGGGACCGCAACCGCGCTCATGATCTGCCGAATCGCTTCGAGGCCGTCCATGCCGGGCATATTGATGTCCATGGTCACGATATCCGGCTTCAGGCGGGAGATCTTCTCGACCGCATCCCGGCCATCTGCGGCCTCTCCCACCACATCGATCCCCTTCTCGGAACAGAGGATCGCAACCATCAGCTCGCGGATAAAATCGTCATCTTCAACCACCACCACCCGGATGGGCTTTAGCTCCCGGCCTTCTTTCGTCTCTGCCATTTCTTCAATGACCTATTTGAGCTTGAAACGGGCCATCAGCGCCTGGAGATCATCGGAGAGAGCGCCCAGGCTGGTGCTCACCTCCGAGATCTGGTTGATGGATCTCGATGTCTGTTCCGAACCGTCTGCGATGTCTCTGAGCGCGGTGACGATCTGCTGGGTCGCAGTCTTCTGCTGCTGGGTCGAAAGGGAGATCTGCTTGGCCGCGTCCGTGGTCTCCTGAGAGCCGCATAGGATCTCGTTGAGCAGATCCGTGGTCTGGCCGAAGGAGACCAGCGCATCCTGGATGCCCTTGGTGCTCTTCTCCGAGGAGATGACCATCCCGTTTGCGGCCTCCTGGATCTCGTTGATCTTGTTTTCGATGTCGCCCGTCGACTCGGTGACGTTGTCGGCCAGGCGCCGGATCTCCACCGCGACCACGCTGAAGCGCTTGCCGGCCTCCCCGGCCCCTGAGGCTTCGATGGCCGCGTTGAATGCGATGAGCCGGGTCTGATCTGCGATGTTGTTGATCAGTTCCATGATCTTGGTGATCTCCTCGGCCTTTTTCCGCAGGGCCATGATCTCTTTGATATTGTTCTGGTTGTCGTCGTTTATCACCTCCATCTTGGTCATCATGTCAGAGACGGACCGGACCCCCTGCTGGCTGCTCTTCAAGGCGTTGTCCGAAATGTTGACTACCGAGTTGGCATTCTCCGCGATCTGGGCCGATGAGGCCGAGAATTCCTCCATGGTGGAGGAGATCTGAGAGACCGATGCCGACTGCTGGGACGCGGTGGCCGACTGCTCCGCGAGAGCCCCTGAGATGTCGGCCACCGCATCATTGACCTGATTGGCCACTTCCGTGGTCCTGGTGATGATCTCCCGGAGATTCTCCACCATCGTTTTCATCGCGGCCAGCAGATAGCCGATCTCGTCTCTTGTCCCGGTCTCCACCTCAACGGTGAGGTCGCATTTGGAGAGGCGTCTCGCTGTCTGGCCAACGATGTTCAGGCGCCGGAGGATCCGGGAATTGAGCATCAGGGTGAGGGGGATCATCAGAATCACGGCAATGACCGAAACAATTATGATGATGTATCCGATCCGGTAGAGCAGCCCCATGAAATCGTCGTAATAGGCCGTGGATGCTACGATCCAGTCGAACTCCGGAACATGGCGGAAGACCACGAGCTTCTTCCGATACTTTTTTTCACCAGGGTTTTTCCAGTCATAGACGATGATGCCGTTCTTCTGCTCGAGCATCTCCTGCATGAACATCCGGCCCGTGGCATCCTTTTCCTGGCTGATGTTCTTCCCCTGCAGGGTCGGATGGATGATGAGATTCCCTTTGGTGTCAATCAGATAGGGATATCCGGTTTCCCCGATCCGGATATCGAGGACATTGGCGGAGAACTCCTCCACATGGACCAGTTGGAGGAACTCGGTTTTATAGGAGGAGGCCGAGATGATCCAGTCCCAGGGTTCGAAATAGGTCATGTAGAGGGTTTTGGGCCGTTTGGTCTCATCCCCGGGATTCTGCCACGCATATTCGAGATACCCTTCCTTGAGGCTCATCTGCTCCTTGACAAAGGCGTGCTGGGAGAGATTGACCCCGACGAGGGAGGGCTTTGGATGGACCGTTACCGTTCCCTCGCTGTCGAGGGTATAGACATATCCGGTGGTGCCGATGGTCTGGCTCAGGAGAAGATCCGCGGCCAGGGCCCGTCCATCGGCTTCGGAGATGAGCCCGGCCTGATATTTGGCATAGATCTCCTCCACCATCTCCAGGTTGGTCTTGGCCACCGCTCGCAGATGGTTTCGGATGGAGGCGTCTGCGGTGGTGGTGACGAGATTCCAGATCGCGTCGGTGGTGTTTTGCAGTTCGTTCTCCATCTCAGCCTTGATGGTTCCCCAGGTGTAGAACCAGATGGCGCTGAGACCTATCGCGCTGACAAAGAAGAAGATCAGGGAATAGACGCCGAGAAGTTTGAACCGCAGCGGAAGGTTTTTTATCGAAAAGCTTGAATTCATAGCAGCATATTCCCCTTTCACGGGTTAAGAAACAGCAGGTGAAGCCACTGTAGCCTTTTTAGATTCGATTTTCAAGAACAAGTCGCGCCACCGAAGAAGATCGGTCAACAAGACGATGCCCTCCTGTCCCCTCCCGGGAGTCAGCGCCACCCCCCAGATCGGCGAGGAGCGGCACATCCCCTCCATCAGCTTCGGCAGGGGGCGGATATTCTCCAGATCGATCTGGCGGTTCACGGCCTCGGGGCTTTCGATGATGACTCCGAAGCGGCTTTTTGCGTTTTGGAAATAGAGAACCATGGGCAATCGGTAGTCGGAGCGGGAGATCTCCGGGGCAAGAACATCATGGAACCATCCGATGGGAATCTCCCTTTCCGTTGTTTCGCTCAAAGGCTCCATCCCGCAGATGCCCTCCATGTCCACGCCAAAGCGCATTCCTTTGAGGGTGAAGAGGAGAATGAAGAGGGTTTCGGTTTCCATCGGTCCCATTATCGGTCTCACTGAACGATCTTTGAAAAGATCTTGCCCGCATCGAGGATCGTCACATACTTCTCGTTGTACAGGGTCTCCCCGCCCACGGCAAACTCCCGGATGGCCATGTCCAGGGTAGCCAGGGGCCGTTTGATATGGCTGTGGGGCACATCGAGCACATCCTCCACCCCATCCACCAGAATCCCGGACCGGATCCCCTCGGCCGATGCAATGACGATTCGGGTGCTGCGGGTCGGCTCCCCCGGCGAGGATAAGCCCATCATCAGGTGCAGGTTCACCACCGATTCGATATCTCCCCGGACATTGATGACTCCCAGCAGGTTATCCGGGCATCCCGGCACAAAGGTGACCGGTTCATAGGGGAGGATCTCCTTGATCTCCTCACCGTAGAACCCATAGAAATCCTCCCCCAAGGTGAAGATCACCAGATTGACGGTCTTCTCCTCTACGGCCTCGCTCTCCCGCTGCCGGTTCTGCCGCTCTTTCACCGCATCGAGGATCCGTTCGCTCTTCTCTTTGCCGCGGGGGGCCTCCCCATTCTCCAGAGTCTGTTCCTCGGTCATGCCTCCCCCTTCAATGCATCCAGAATGATCCCAGTCAGATCCCGTTGGATTCGCCGTTCGATCTCCGTCACCGGCAGGGTTCGGATATTGATCACCGCGCGCTCGGCCCGGATCATCCTCTGTGCTGCGGCCTCGCCGGTCAGATCCCTGAACGAAGCGTCGTACAGATCCCCATCCTTGAAATAGAAGAACCCTTTATCATTGTCCGGCAGAAGGATCTCGCAGATGCAGGTCTTGAGTTCCATGCCGATCAACTGCAGAAAGCTGCCCACAGAGATCCCCTCCACCGATGCCTCCAGAGTCTCCCGGTTGAGCGCGGAGACAATGGCCTCGCAGAAGCGGTCCTGCCCAAAGGGCTTCTCCAGATAATATAGCACATCCTGCTGGAGCTTTCTTTTCAAATGGGGAATCCGAAGGGAGGTCATCGCGATGCAGGGAAGCTCGGGAAAGTTCCGGCTCACATAGGCCAGCAGCACCAGCCCTTCGACTCTGGGCATCTTCAGATCTGTCACCAGCAGGGAGATCGGCTCCCGGCGCAGCATCTCCATCGCCTCCAGACCGTCATTGGCAAAGAGAACATCAAACTGATCCCGATACTTCTGGAGATACTCATACATCAGCATCCGCTGCCCCGGATCATCTTCGGCGATGAGAACCTTTTTCATGCTTTGCACCTCATTTTTTGCTCTTCTGCCGCGATCTTACAATCCTACAATCTTACAATCCTACAATAGAACTCTCCTCTTTTACGATATTTTCCGCGGCTTGACAACCGGTTTGGTCGCTAAGAAAAATTCGGGGATCGGAAAAAAAGAAGAGCGCAGAAGATCTTGACGCGGATCAATGCTTTTGCCCCTGATTAGTGCTGTGCCGGGAATAAAAATATGCATGATCGATTTGACAGAAAGGGGAAACTCTTCTACCCTTTTCAGAGGGAAAAAGAAGAGATTGAGAGAGAAAATGAACATATTCAGAGAGAAAATGAACAGGGCCATTTTTTTAAGGAGAGGGTCATGAACTGGAAAGAGGTCTGCGACCATCCCGATCTCAGGGATCTCCCTTTTAAGATCGAACTGAACGAAAGAGGACAGATCGTCATGTCTCCGGCAAAGGTTTACCATTCCATGTTCCAGGGGGAGATCGCGGGGCTTCTTCGGTTTTTCCGAAAAGAGGGAAAGATTCTGACCGAATGCGCCATCCGCACCCACAAGGGAACAAAGGTGGCTGACGTGGCCTGGGCGTCGAACAAGACATTTGCCCGGATCAAAGATGAGGCCGAATGCTCCATCGCGCCGGAGATCTGCATCGAGATCCTCTCCGCATCCAATTCAGATTCGGAGATCGAGGAGAAGAAGGCGCTCTACTTCTCGAGGGGAGCCCGGGAGGTCTGGCTCTGTGATGAAAAGGGAGTACTGGCCTTTTTCATCCCGGGGGATAAGATCGAATGCTCTGAGATTTTTCCGGATTTTCCCCTTCAATTGGATATTTAAGCCAAATGAAATCCGGGTGAGGAAGATCCGGTTGAATCAATTGCCAATAAAGGATTATGGAAGGATACCGGCAACATTAGAACGTAACGCTGCCGCCCTTTCCGCTACGCTACAAAGATGCGGCCAGCCCACACCCTTCCGCGATGGCCCGCTTGGCATCCAGTTCTGCGGCCAGCTTGGCCCCGCCGATGAGATGGAATCGGATGCCGGCCGATTCAAGCGCCGGAACCAGCTCGGTTCTCGACTTTTGGCCCGCGCAGATCACCACATTCTCCACTTCCAGCAGCCGGGATTTCCCGTCCACCTGAATGTGCAGCCCGCTGTCGTCGATCCTTTCATAGGTCACACCCGGGATCATCTCCACCCTCCGGTGCCGCAGGGTGAGCCGGTGAATCCATCCGGTGGTCTTGCCGAGATTTTTCCCCAATTTGTCCGCCTTGCGCTGGAGCAGATAGATCTGCCGCGGAGATTCGGGCAGCACCCGATTCGGGGAAAGACCGCCCCTGTTGGAGAGGGTCGGATCGATCCCCCATTCGTTCAGAAAAGCCTTGGGCAGACGCTGCTTCTGATCTGCTTCCTCATCTGACAGGTTTTCCTCATGGGAAGCCCCGGCAGAGACATCGGCATGGGAGAGGAATTCGGCCACATCAAAGCCGATGCCGCCCGCACCGATAATGGCAACGCTTTTTCCCACCGGCTTTTTATGCAGCAGCACATCCATATAGGAGAGAACCATTGGATGATCGATGCCGGGAATGGGCGGGATTCTCGGACTGACCCCCGAAGAGATCACCACTTCGTCGAATTTACCCTCGATCAGTTCCGATGCGGTCACTTCATGGTTCAGCCGGAGATCGACCCGGGTCAGCTCGATCTGCCGGCCGAAATAGCGGAGGGTCTCGGCAAACTCCTCCTTGCCGGGAATGACCATCGACATGTTGAACTGGCCCCCGATCCGATCCGATGCCTCGAAGAGCGTCACCCGGTGGCCCCTTCCCGCGGCTGCGGTCGCGGTGGAGAGGCCCGCAGGCCCTGCCCCCACCACCGCAACCCGCTTCACAGGATCAGCCGGGGGATACTTCAGCTCGGTCTCGTAGCAGGCCCTCGGGTTGACGAGGCAGGTGGCTCTTTTCCGGGAGAAGACATGGTCGAGGCAGGCCTGGTTGCAGGCGATGCAGGTGTTGATCTCATCCTCCCGGCCCTCCTGCGCCTTGCGCATGAAATCCGGGTCCGCGAGAAATGGTCTGGCCATGGAGATCATATCCGCATCCCCCTGAGCCAGTATCTCTTCAGCCACATGGGGCATGTTGATCCGGTTGGTGGTGACCAGGGGCAGGTTGACTGCGCGTTTGAGCCTGCGCGTCACCCAGGTGTATGCAGCTCTGGGAACCATTGCCGCTATGGTGGGAATTCTGGCCTCATGCCAGCCGATGCCGGTGTTGAGGATCGTCGCGCCGGCCTTCTCCACCCGCTTAGCCAGCTCCTCGATCTCCTCCCATAGGCTCCCCTCCTCCACCAGGTCGATCATGGAGAGGCGGTAGATGATGATGAAATCGTCTCCCACGGCCTCCCGGATCGCTGAAACGATCTCGGCCGGCAGACGCATCCGCTTTTCAGCATCGCCGCCCCAGTTATCCTTTCTCCGGTTGGTTCTGGGAACCGTGAACTCGTTGATGAAATACCCTTCGGAGCCCATCACCTCCACGCCGTCATATCCGGCCTCCCGGGCCATCTGGGCGCTTTTGACAAAAGCCCGGATCTGGCCTTTCACCCCGCGGTCGCTCAGGGCCCAGGGCGTAAACGGGGATATGGGGGATTTGATTCTCGAGGGCGCCACGCAGAAGGGATGGTATCCGTAT